>SZPB01000210.1 GCA_030263535.1 Cytophagia bacterium CHB2 | reverse complement strand
GCGAAGAAGGGCTCGCGCTCCTCGCCGAGGCGCGACGAGCCACCGGCATGCCGGTGATCACGGAGGCGCAGGACACCGAGACGCCGACGGTCGTGGCCGAGCACGCCGACATCCTGCAGATCGGCGCGCGCAACATGCAGAACTTCTCGCTGCTCGAGGCCGTGGGCGCTCTGGGCAAGCCGGTCATGCTCAAGCGCGGCATCGCCAGCACGGTGAACGAGTGGCTGATGGCCGCCGAATACATCGTGTCCCGGGGCAACTACCAGGTGATGCTCTGCGAGCGCGGCATTCGCACCTACGAGACGCTGACCCGCAACACGCTCGACCTCGGGGTGTTGCCTCTGCTCCGAGCCATCACCCACCTGCCCATCGTCGTCGATCCGTCGCACGGCACCGGCGTCGCCAAGGCGGTCGCGCCGATGGCGCGCGCCGCCGCCGCCACGGGCGTGGACGGCGTGATCGTCGAGGTCCACCCCAATCCGAGCAAGGCGCTGTCGGACGGGCCCCAGGCCCTGACCTTCGACATGTTCACCGAGATGATGAGCGACGTGCGCAAGGTCGCCGCGGCGCTCGGGCAGCCCCTCGGCTGAGCATGCGCCGCGAGTCCGAAGGCGTCTTCGCGCCGAGCGCCCCAGCCCTGCCCTGGGGCCCCGAGTGGAGCGCGGAGCAGGTGATCGAGCTGCTCGAGCCGTTGGTGCTCGAGGCGCGGCGAGCGCGGCTCGGGGAGGTCATCGCTGGACGGCTCGACAGCGTCACCCTGCTGATGGACGCGCCGCACGACCCCCACAACGGCGCCGCCATCCTGCGCTCCGCCGATGCCTTCGGCGTCTCTTGCGTGCACGTCGTCCCGCGCCACGAGGAGTTCCTGGTCTCCGGCGGCGTGGCCAAGGGCACCGAGCGCTGGGTGGACGTGACGCGGCACGCCAGCCCGGACGAGGCCGTCACCGCCCTCCGAGATCGGGGCTTCGAGCTCGTCGCGACGCACCCGCAGGGCGAGCTCCGCCCGGAGGACCTCGCGAGGTTGCCGCGTTTGTGCCTGGTGCTCGGCAACGAGCACGACGGCATCTCGCAGGCGCTCGCCAGCGCTGCGAGCCGCTCCGTGCGCATCCCGATGCGGGGCTTCGTGGAGAGCCTGAACGTGAGCGTGTCCGCGGCCATCCTGCTGGCGGCCGCCACGGCCGGACGGCCCGGAGACCTGGACGCTTCGCGGCAGCGCGAGCTCTACGCCCGCGGGCTCTACGCCACGGTGAACCGCGCGGGAGAGATCCTGGCGGCGCGGCGCTGAGCGTTGCACACCGCCACAGCGTCGCAGCGCTGCACGACGCTCACCGGCTTCGACCGCGCCGCACTGCGCCGCTCCTGCTTGGCACGGCCGATGCACCACGCGGTCCGAAAGGAGTGAAGTCGTGAGCCGCTGGCATCGCGTGCTGCAACCGTCCGTCCGACGACCGCCGCCCCTCAGGCCGAGCTGGATGACCTGGGCGTGGGTCGCGCTCGCCGTGAGCGTGATCTTCGCTAGCGTCGCGAGTTTGCTCTTGGCAGCCGTGCCGTACGCCGTTCCGTGATCGCCACCACCCCGGGAATTCGCCGCGCTTTTCCCCGTGGTGACAGCCCGGCCGGCCTGTATTAGCGTGCGCCCGCATTCATGGCGCGGCACACCTCGGACACCAGCGTGATCGGCGCTCGCTCCCCGCTCACCGGGAGGGTCTCCGGCAGCGGCGGCCTTCGCGTCGAGGGCACGCTGAGCGGTGACGTCGCGGTCTCCGGGCCGGTCGAGATCGGCTCGGGCGGCAGCGTGGACGGCGACGTGAGCGGCGCCGCGCTCGAAGTAACAGGCCGCCTGCGCGGCGACGTGAGCTGCCAGGGCCCGATCATCGTGCGCTCCGGCGCGGAGGTGCGCGGCTCCATTTTGCGGCACAATTGATTATCCAGCGTTGTAATCGACAGCGTCACCGCGACGAGATTGAGCTTTGCCATCTCGGCGAGCAAATCCAAATCGCGCAGCACCAGCGCATTTTTGGTGATGATGCCCACGGGATTGCGATAGCGCAAAAACACTTCCAGGCAGCCGCGCGTGATGCGCAAGCGCCGCTCGGCAAGCTGGTAGCAATCGGTATTTCCGGAAAGCACGACGGTCTGCGGCTTCCAGCTTCGTTTTTCGAATTCTTGCGCGAGCAGCTCAGGCGCGTCGGGCTTCACGAGAATTTTGGTTTCGAAATCCAATCCCGACGACCAACCGAAATATTCGTGCGAGGGCCGGGCATAACAGTAAATGCAGCCGTGCTCGCAGCCGCGATAGGGATTGAGGCTGTACATCTGCCCGAGATCCGGACTGTCGCTTTTCGAGATGATGCCGCGCGTGCTGTCGATGAAGAAATGCGTTTGCGGCGCGGGCAGGCCTTCCTCGTTCAGCCATTCCGGATCGATTTCAAGCGCAATCGGCTCGAAACGGTTGGCGGGATTGAGATTGGCGCCGCGGCCGTGGATGATTGGAATTGTGGTTGCCATTTCATTTAATGGTAATTTTTGTACACCAATATATAAAAAATGAGTATTCTTGCAAGAATATTTTGGAATTATTTTGTTCACCAGTTTATGTTTTTTGTTAAATCCAAGTGACGGCTGCAATTCGTAACCTAGCGCAGAATTTTTGGAGTCGACCAGCAGTCGCCTGATGGTAATCAGGTTGGCTATTGACTCGCATACTTCATTGGCGTATATTGGCCAGGCAGATTATCGAAACGCCAATTTTCACTCGGCAAGTGAAATCTCTTTTGACGGACGAAGAGTATCGCAATCTTCAAAACGAATTAATAAGCCGCCCCGAAGGTGGAGATGTCATTCGCGGAGGCGGCGGCTTGCGAAAGATGGGATGGAGTAGATCAGGGCGGGGAAAGCGCGGGGGCGTTCGAGTGATTTATTATTGGCATTCGTCTCACGAAAAAATTCTAATGCTATTCATTTATCCTAAGAATGTGCAGGATGATTTAACTCACGAACAACTGAAAGTTTTAAAATCTCTTGTTGAGCAGGAACTCCAATGAAAAAAGAAGTATTTGACGAGCTTCTAAAAAGTGTAAAGCAAGGAGGCGCGATTTTACGGGGAGAAATAAGGCCGAGCCGGACCTTTAAATTTGACCAGCCGGATGTGCGCTCGATAAGAGATCATTATGGCCTGTCTCAGCCAAAGTTTGCCGATATGCTTGGCATTAGCGTTTCTACATTGCGCAATTGGGAACAAGGCAGGCGCAAGCCCGAAGGCGCAGCGCGAATTTTATTGCTGGTTGCGGCAAAATACCCAGAGAAAATTCTTGAGGTAGTTCATCTATCTTCTAACAGCGCAGCAAAGGGAAGTAAAGGCACTTACGCAACATGATAAGCAAGCATATATGTTCGAATCATTGAAACGGACTAATAGGATGCGTTTGAATTAGCGACATCGAACTTTGTATTCAGACGACGGCGAAGCCGGACATGATTTTATGATCAGGTAACTCCAGCGCCTGTTCTTCGATCAAGCTTCATTACTGTTGCTCCGCCGCTTAACCGATGCGAACAAAGGTCACGAAAATGAATAGCAAGAGAACAAAGTCGTTTTCGCTCTCCGCTTATGTGGAACAAGCCTTGAGATTGGCAGAGTATGAAAAAGATGAGAACGGCACCGTCGTTGCTCACGTTCCAAACGTTTCAGGCTTTTTTTCTCAGGGCGATAATTTTGAAGAGGCGCGTGATAATCTTCGGGATGCAATCGAGGGCAATCTGGTAGTTGCCTTGCAACTCGGCTTTGAAATTCCGAAAATTGCGGGTATTGAGATAAAGGAGTTCGAATATGCCGAAGCTGACACCGCTCCCGGCGCGTGAAGTCATGCGAAAGCTTCGAGCTTTGGGATTCGAGGGTCCGATACCCGGTGGGCGGCATGTGCACATGGTTCACCATGCCGTTAAGAAAGTCATTCCGCTTCCTGTGCACGGTAACAAAGATATCGGTATCGGCTTATTGCGAAAAATCATTCGTGATGCTGGGGTTACCGTTGATGAATGGAATGTCCTTTAACCTTCATTCTCCTTCCGCAAATCCGTGCGCAGGTCAGACATTGCGCATTTCCTTCATTGAGCTTGTAGATAGATCACAATGAATCTCACGGGGCGTAGCATTTATTATAAATGAGGACATGTAACAGCAATGATAATCATGACTGGAACTATCATTTATGATGCTGATGGAAACGAGTACCAAGTTTCTGAGTTTATTGGGAATGGAAGTTTTGGCAACGTTTACAAAATTACGCGGCAAGCTGACAACAATGTGTTTGCTTTGAAAACACTTCAGACGCCTCTTGGCGATAACACAGAGTTAAAAGCGTTTTTGAATGAAGGCAATCTCGCTATGTCAGTTTCCCACCAGAATGTGATCAAGTACTTATACTTTCATGACGGATCAAAATACAATCAACTTCCACCTTACATCATAATGGAATTTGCGAGCAGCGGCACGTTGGCAAAGCTAGTGGAGTCGAAGAGAAAGACAAATGACCATTTCGGCAATGAAGAATTAGCAGTATACTTTTTTCAATTGATCAATGGAATGGAAGCAATTAATCAACATCTTGTTCATAGAGATATTAAGCCCGATAACATTCTAATTTCGGATGGCGTTCTCAAAATTACCGATTTTGGATTATCGAAAATTGTTGCTCAAAGAACTAGAACGACAACGTTCAAGGGGGTAGGTTGTATTCCATATCTTGCTCCTGAAGGCTGGAGATATGAGAAAAATACGATTCAGATGGATATTTACTCCATGGGTTTTGTGTTTTACGAATTGGCGACTTTGCGACACCCGTTCGAGAGTCTAAGTCTCTTTGACCTTGACGACTGGAAAAATGCTCATCTTTTTCAAACGCCTCCAAAGCCTCAGGAATTAAATCGCCAATTGTCAAGTATCATAGCGCAAGTGATTTTGAAAATGATAAACAAGAGCACAGCAGAAAGATTTCGAAATTGGGATGAAGTAAGAAATTTTCTGCAAAAAGCCGAAGCTCCTACGACTTCGAATACACCTAATATAGACTTATTGCTACAAAAACGACTGGAAAAAGATCACGAAATAATGCGAGATCGTTTAGAAAATGAAAAAAGACAGCATGAAATTATGGAATTTCAAAAACTCGTATTCTACCAATATCAAAAAAGTATTTTTGAGCCACTTAAAGAGTTTGTTGACGAATTCAATACCAAATATGATGGACGTAAGATTCAAATTACCCCGTCAAGCTATGAGATTGGCAGCACTGTAACTTTGATTTCGGGGGAAAATATCAAAATCCTTATCAAGGAATTAGTTGATGAGAATTTTTATCGAGAAGGAATTGTCAGTGATCACGGCTCCCAAATACCTATAAAGGAATTGAAACGGCCAGTTTACAATAATCGATTAATCATGGCATGGGGTGAAGTCAGAGCGGAAAATGGTAGAGGATTCAATTTGCTCTTAGTCAATAAGGATGATGATGTTTATGGTGAGTGGTTTGTCACTATCAATACAAATAGTGTTATCAGTGAAAAACAACGCCTCCCAGAGCCTTTTGCTTTTCGATTGTATGAGCTAGAGCAAGAGTTACAGTTCCTCAATTCTCGGCATATTTATAGAGTGTCAGTTCATAAGCTCGATCAGAAATATTTCGTCGAACTCATTGAGGAGGTCAATTAAACTGACCTGACTTGTTAAAGCGCAAAACGATACATGCCAAAAACCCTCTTCCAAAATGCGCTGTTGATCACCATGAATCCCGGGCGCGAGGTTTTTCACGGCGATTTGCTGGTGGAAAATGATCGCATCGCGCAGATCGTGAAGGCCGGCGAGCGAACCCAGGCGAAAGAAAACGTGCCAGACGGCGAGTTGCGCGTGATCGAGGCGAGCGGCTGCGCTTTGCTGCCGGGATTCGTGCAAACACATATTCACCTCTGCCAGACTTTGTTTCGCAATCAAGCCGAGAACTTGAGCCTGCTCGATTGGCTGCAGCAGAAAATCTGGCCGTTCGAAGCAGCTCACAACGCTACTTCAATGCGCATTTCAGCAAGATTGGGCATTGCCGAGTTGCTTGCCGGCGGCACAACCACGATTCTCGACATGGGCAGTGTGCATCATTATGATGAAGTTTTTGCCGAGGCCGAAGCGCACGGCCTGCGCCTGCTCGGCGGCAAGTGCATGATGGATAGCGGAGAAAACGTCCCTGCCGGTTTACGTGAAGACACACAGCAGTCCTTGCGTGAAAGTGAGCGCCTGCAAAAGCAATGGCATGGCGCTGCCGGCGGCCGCTTGCGCTATGCATATGCCCCGCGCTTCACACTCAGTTGTTCTGAGATGCTGCTGCGAGAGGTGGCAGAGATGGCGAAGGAGCAAGGTTGCATGGTGCATTCCCATGCCGCGGAAACTGTTGCGGAAGAAGGAATTTTGTTGAAACAAAAAGGCTGCCGCAGTGTCGCTTTTTTTCATGAATTGGGAATTGCGGGCGAGCATTGCTGCTTTGCGCATGGCGTGCAGGTGCATCACGAGGAAATGCAAATGCTGGCAGCCGACGGCACGAGCGTCGCGCATTGCCCCGGCTCGAATATGAAACTGGCCAGCGGCTTGGCGCCGGTGATCGAGATGCGGGAGGCGGGCGTGAAAGTCGGCCTGGGCGCGGACGGCGCGCCGTGCAACAATCGCCTCGACATCTTTAAGGAAATGCAGCTTGCGGGATTGATTCAAAAAATCCGGCGCGGGCCAACGGCGTTGCCGGCGGTTGAGATCATGGCCATGGCCACGATCGAAGGCGCGCGATGTTTGGGATTGGCGGATGAAATCGGCAGTCTCGAAGCCGGCAAGAAAGCAGATGTGACGCTGCTGCGACTCGAGGCATTGTCTCAAACACCAAACAATGTTTCTGATATTTATGCGCAAATCGTTTACGCCGCCAGCGCCGGCGATGTGCGCCTGACAATGGTGGAAGGCCGCGTGTGTTATGAGAATGGAGAAATCGCCCAGCTCGACCGCGCCGGGCTTGTGACGCAGGCAGAGGATGAATTTAAAAAATTATTGCAGCGGGTTGAATTATGAATGACGGGGCATTGCGGGTGGCGATCGGATCGCTGCGGCCGCCGAAAGTCGAGGCCGTGCGCACAGTGATGAGCCAGGTGGCTCCGTTTCTCGGCCGCCAGCCGAAGCAAATCAATTATATCGCGCGAGAAGTGGAAAGCGGGGTGCCGAGCATGCCGCTCTCGATTCACGAAATTCGGCGCGGCGCGCGCAATCGTGCGGAAGCCGCGCGTGCGTTGGTGGAAAGTGAGTACGGCCCGGTCGATTTTGCCATCGGCCTGGAGGGCGGGCTGTTCATTCTGAGCACGGTGCGCATAGAGCGCGTGCATTTGCAAAGCTGGGCGTTCGTGGAGCGCGAGGGCATGGGCCATTTCGGCAGTTCGATGAGCATGCCGGTGCCGGCGGCCGTGGCGCATGCCGTGATCGAACAGAAAGAAGATTTGGCGAAAGTCATCGACCGGTTTGCGGGCCGCAAGGATGTGCGCAACAACGACGGCGCATTCGGCGTCCTCAGCCGCGGTTTTTTGAATCGCCAACAGGCATTTGAGTTGGCGCTGTTCGCGGCGCTCGCGCCGTTTTACCATGAAAAAATGTATAACCAATCATGACCCTCTGGCGCATCAAGGCGCCGTTTTATTCCCGCATTCGCCGCCGGCCTCCGTTCAATCTCATTCTTCAGCAAGAGCGCACACAACTTGCGAAGTTGCTGCAGCAGATTGCTCTCCCCATTGTCAGTCATTTAGATTTAGGCAGCGGTTCGGGTGACACGCTTGCGTTGTTTTCGAAATATGAAATTCAAGTATGCGCCGATGCTTCATTTGCCATGCTGCAGCAATCCCCGGCAACGAGAAAGACGCTTGCCCGCGCGGAATGCCTGCCCTTTGCCGATCATTCCTTTGATTTTGTCACTGCCATCGGATTGTTGGAGTATATAGCTGATGCTGAAAAATTCTTGGCCGAAGTCAGCAGAGTGCTCAAGCCCGGCGGCATGTTTTTGTTTACCTCGGCCCCGCCGAATGCTGCAAATTGCATGCGGCTTATTCTGGGAGAACGCCTTTATTATTGGAGAGAGAAAGAGGTAACGATCTTGTTGCACAAATCAGGCTGGGCCATCCGCGGGACAGCGCGATCCTGGATGCAACAGCAATGGCTGGCGCAGGCGCGGTGAGCAAAGAGACGATTATCTGCTCAGCCGGAGGTTTTGCAGCAAAATAACGGATAGGTGGATTGATGGGGTGATGGATCTTATCAATCCAATCATCCAACGATCCAATCCCGGTTGTCCAACCCTTCCCGCTTGACATTCAAAACTTTTTAATTTATATTCGCGCCATTCAAAAATTAACTCCGGCTGCACCGAACCCACAACTGAGGAGAGGGCATGCAAGCGGTCATCAACAAGATGCGGGACAGTTTGCTCAAATCCCAAGTCTGGAAGTCGATGTTCCGTCACGATTACGAAGACTCTCAGCGTAATCGTCTTCTACAGGTGCTGGATAATTTCTGGATGCACCTTCACCCCACCAAGCTACCCCGTCACGGCACATATATTCGCTTCACCTGGTGCATGGGCGGCATCACGTTCCTGCTGTTTTTGGTCACCGCGGTCACCGGCGTATTGCTGATGTTTTATTATCGCCCCACCGCCGAGTATGCTTTTGCCGATATGAAGTATCTGCAATTCGACGTGCCTTTTGGCATGTTCCTGCGCAACATGCACCGGTGGGCGGCGCACGGCATGGTGATCGCCGTATGGCTGCACATGTTCCGCGTTTTTCTCACCGGCTCTTACAAACCACCGCGCGAATTCAATTGGGTGGTTGGCGTTATTTTGCTCACCACAACCCTCTTGCTGTCCTTCACCGGTTATTTGCTGCCGTGGGATCAGCTTTCCATCTGGGCGGTAACCGTGGGTACCAACATGGCGCGCGCCACGCCGCTGCTCGGTCACGAAGGCCCGTTCGGCCCGGAATTAGGCATGAAGCCGGACAACGATGTGCGCTTCGTGCTGCTGGGCGGCACGCAAGTCGGCCCGCCCACACTGCTGCGCTTTTACGTGCTGCATTGCATTTTCCTGCCGCTGTTTGCGGCGGTTTTTATGGGCGTGCATTTTTGGCGCGTACGCAAAGACGGCGGCATCTCCGGCCCGCTGTAACACCGGCGTTCTCCCCGCTCTCGTAAAAATCTCCTTTTGAGTTGCCGGCCGGCTGCTTCGAATCGCCGGCCCGCGCAGGGCTGTCTCATGCAGAGAAGGTTGGATATTCATGGAAAATCTCAAATACATTCTCAGCAATACCGACAATGTCCCCATTGTAGCGCTGCTCTTCATCATTCCATTTTATATCTGGCTGTGGTGGCGGGAGGCCAGCCGCAATGACTTGCGCATCGCCAATGGCGAATTCGGAAAGATGAAAGAGGAGGGACAGGATCGCATTCACACCTGGCCGTATCTCGCGCGCAACGAGTTTCTCTCCGCAATTATTATGATGATCATTCTCACCGTGTGGGCAATCATGCTCGATGCGCCGCTGGAGGAGCCGGCCAATCCTTCGCGCACGCCGAATCCTTCCAAAGCGCCGTGGTACTTCCTGGGCTTGCAGGAAATGCTGGTTTATTTTGATCCCTGGATTGCCGGCGTGGTGCTGCCGACGCTGATCATCATCGGCTTGATGGCGATTCCCTACATCGACCCCAACAAAAAGGGCAACGGCTATTACACCTTCAAAGAGCGGCCCTTTGCGATCTCCGTGTTCCTGTTTGGCTTTGTTGTGTTGTGGCTCTCGTTGATCATTTTGGGAACGTTTTTACGCGGGCCAGGCTGGAACTTTTTTGCGCCGTGGGAACTGTGGGATCCCCACAAAGTTGTGGCCATGGTGAACGTCGATTTGCATGAATGGTTCGGCATCCGCTCCAAGCTGGGCGCAGCTATTTTTGGATTTATTCTCGTGGGCGGATATTTCGCGCTGATTCCAATCTATTGGTTTTGGAAAAAGGACAAATCTGAAATTCTCAAAACACTCGGGCCCCTGCGCTACAGCGTCAATGCGTTTTTGTTTTTGTCGATGATGGGTTTGGTGATCAAGATCATTTTGCGCATTGGATTCAACATCAAATATATCTGGGTGACGCCCTGGTTTAATGTGTGATGTTTTATTGGACTTGTTTCGATTTGGCGCCAAAAGGCTGGACGATACCACACATTTTCTGATTAATGCTCTAAAAACTTGCCCCCAACGGTGAACCGGTAAAACGTGTTCTCATCGTTGGCTGCCGCTATCCGCCGGGCATTTCACAAGGAGGAGACGTTGGCCAAGCGTTCCGATATTCCGATTGAAGAGCGGGATTACAGCCACATCTATTTCGTTTGCAGCGCGCTGCTCGCTGTCGCAACATTCTGGGCGGTCATCGACATGATCTGGGTGCGCTCACCCTGGCAACGGACACAGCGCGAGTTCAATCGCATTGAAAAGGAAGATTTGCAAGCCAAGCTGAACGCCGAGGTCGAAAAGCTCACCAACGGTGAATCGAAAGATCAGTATGCCAGCCTTCTGGCAAGCTTGCAGGAAGCGCGCGCAGGCATGAAAAGCCCGGAATACCAGCAAGCGTTACAAGATTCCGCCAAAGTGGCGCTTGAAATCCAGCAAGCGGTGCAACAATATCGCTTTGCGAAGAGCGAGGCTGACGCCGAGTATTACCTTTATAAAGAAGCGCAGTATCACAACGACGAGCCGGCTCAGGAAAAACATGGCAAAAATGTCGAGAGGCTGACCGGCGAGTATACGGAATGGAAAAGCAAGTGGGATGCCGCTGAGGAGAAAAAACGCGACGTGCAAGCGCGGCTGGCAGGCTTTCGCCAGCAGATGACTGATATTCATGGGCAACTCGCCGCCTTGACCAAAGAGCGGGACGAGCTGCAGTTCCGTATCGACCGTGTCGACGAGCGCCCCATTAAAATTCAACAAGTCGTCATGCCGGAGTTTGTGAAAAGCAATTTCGGCAATTTCATCAGCACTGTTGATCGCTGCCACACCTGCCACGTTTCATTCAATCGCAAAGGCTTTGAAGAAGCGGAGACGCCTTTTCGCACGCACAGCTCGCTGGACACGCTGCTGCGCCTCCACCCCGTCGAACGGTTCGGTTGCACACCGTGCCACGAGGGCCAAGGCCCGGCGCTGCAAAACGTGAAATTTGCGCACGGCTTTGCCAAATTCTGGCTGCATCCGCTGCTGACCGGCAAATATGTACAGGCTGGTTGCAACAAATGCCACGCGAAAGAGCTCCGCTTGCAGTATGCGGAGAATCTCAACAAGGCCAAGCGCATGGTGTTCGATCTCGGCTGTTACGGCTGCCACGAAATTAGCGGCTACGAGACGCTTGACCGCATCGGCCCGGATTTGAGCCGGATTGCGCAGAAGCTCGAGCCCGGTTTCGTGTACGGCTGGTGGCTGGCGGTGGCGCCCGTGCTGCTGGGGCTTGCCGTGCATTGGAACCTGGGCGCCGCGCACGGCGTGGTCG
>SZPB01000209.1 GCA_030263535.1 Cytophagia bacterium CHB2 | reverse complement strand
TCACCGGCAAGGAAGGTCTGACCTTCACCGGCAAGGCGCAGCCGCCGCGCAAGGTCGCGGGCGTAGGAGCGTCACCCGCTTCGGATTCCCGCGGCGGCTCGTTTGGTTGTGTAGCGGCCGTCTCCTCGCGCGCGGCCGTAACCGGCGCAGATTGTGTTGAAGGGGCAGGCGCGGGCGATTCCTGCGCAGCGACGGCATGAATCGAACACAGGACCATTGTCAGCGAAAGCAGGACCGGAGAAGCGACACTGGCGTGACGTGGACCGCGCATCCCAACCTCCGACCGGCGAGGGCCGCGGCCGACGGTCGTGCCGGCTCCCGCGCCGCCTGATCGGGCGGCAGTATAGAGGTGGGATGCTCAAGGCGTCCATCACTCGCGGTGTGATGTCAACGCAGGCGGCGGGCGGTCCCGATGCGCTGCGGTGATTCGGACTCTTGTCTGTGACTCCCCAGGATGATGCCATCATACGCGCATCGAGCGCGTGTCGGTGATGAACGACTCTGGCACGCTTTCAGCGTGCGTCGGAATGGAGGCGACGACGTCCGGCGGTGTCGGCCTTCGGCCTCAACCGCCGGCTAATGTCTTCGAAGCCTTCGGCTTGAATAGGCCGCCACAGGGCCAGTCGAGATTTTCCCGTGATCGATGCGTCGGCGGAAAACGATCGCCGAGGCTTGGTTACGGCCGAGGCCCGCCTTAGACTACTAATGCCGGATTTCTTCGCGACCCGCGACGATTCTCAAGAACCATGCCGCCCAACTCCCAACAGCACTTCGACTCACGAGCGAGTGTCCCGCATGGCTTTTCTTCCCTTCCTCGCTCCGTCGCTCCGTCGCTTCCTCGCTTGGACTGCGGGCAAAGCCTGCGCTGTGCATGTCCGCGGCCGTCACGTGGAACGCATCACGCCGCCGGCAACCCCATCGCGCGGCGCCACGCGCTGATCTGCCCATCATCTCTCAAACCGCGACGCGTTCCATTCCGCATGATCCCTTGAACAAAATTCGCACAACTCTGTGGATGGCTTTCTATAATTTGATCGCCATCCCTTTTCTTTTTGTAGTTCTTCATCTCCTTGTTTGGCTCGCCGGCAACACGCGCGCAGGCGCGAAAATCAAGCAGGGCAAACAAGGCCGCAAAAATGTGTTCGCGGAGCTTGAGCGGCAGTTGCGCGCGTGCACAACCGCCGGCCCGGCCGTCTGGGTGCATGCCTCGTCGATGGGCGAATGCGAGCAGGCGAAGCCGCTTTTGCGTGAAATTGGCCGGCGTTTCCCGCAAGCCGTGCGCGTTCTCACGATTTTCTCGCCGAGCGCGCAGAAACACCTTTCTTCTCCTGATATGCCCGCCGAGGCGACATGTTATCTGCCTCTCGATACTCTGCCGCAAGTCAGACGCTTTTTGGATTTGGTGCAGCCGGTTGCGAGCATTGTGATTCGCCACGATTACTGGCCCAATTTTGTGTGGCAGGCGCAGGGCCGTGGTATTTTTTTGCTGTTGGCGGACGCCAGCGTGAGCGCCAATGCGCGCACCAAGCGCTTCTGGCCGGGCGTGCGGAGTTTTCATCGCGAAGTGTTGGCAAACTTTGATTTGATCGGCGCGGTTTCACCGCAAACTGCTGAATATTTGCGCCCGCTTCTGCGCCATCCCGAGCGTGTGCGCGTGCTCGGCGACACCCGTTTTGATCAAGTTTTATATCGCACACAAAACGCCGATCTCTCCAAAATCCTGCCGGAAAAGTGGCGCGCGCATACGCCGATTTTTGTTGCCGGCAGTACCTGGCCTTCGGATGAAGAGGTTTTGCTGCCGACATTCGCGCAGGCGCGCCGGCAACTCCCTGATTTGAAAATGATTCTCGTGCCGCATGAACCGCGGCCAAACCATCTTCTGGAGATCGAACAGGCTCTAGCGTCTCTGCAATTGTCATGCGCCAGGCTTTCGCAGGCAAATTCTACAAGTTCAGTAGAGGTGTTGCTGGTCGATCGCGTCGGCGTGTTGGCCGAACTTTATGGCGCAGGCGAGATGGCGTTTGTCGGCGGCAGTTTCGGACCGGGAGTGCACAGCGTGCTGGAAGCTGCGGCGCATGGCATTCCGGTGCTGTTCGGCCCGCGCATGACAAATTCTGCCGAGGCAATAGAGATGAAAGAGTTGGGCATCGGCAGAGTGATCGAAAATGTTGAGGATTGCCGGCGCGCCTTGCTCGCCCTCCTGCAAAATCAACCGTTGCGCCAAGCGTTGGGCGAAAAAAATCGCGCCTTCGTTGCCTCCAAAGCCGGCGCCGCGCCGCGCCTGGTGGATTTATTGCAGCCGTTGCTCGGCAAGCATGAATGACCATGCCATTCCCCATCCGGCAAGTGTTTTGCTTGTAAAATCCCACAACGGCGATTATATTGCCGCCCACGCCGCCTGCCTTAAAATCACACTTCATTCCAACTTCAATTAAGGACGAAGCTTATGAAAAGAGGGATTTTGCTGTTGGCCGCCGGTTGCGTTCTGCTGCTCGCGCCGCATGTTTATGCGCAATACGAATTGGAAATCGCCTTTCCCAATCTCACCTTTGCGCGTCCGGTCGATTTGCAGCATGCCGGCGATGGCAGCGACCGCATCTTCATTGTCGAGCAGGCGGGTGTGATTCGTGTATTTGCGAATACTTCCTCTGTTGCAACGGCGGATACTTTTCTCAACATTCAAAACCGGGTCAATGACAGCGGAAATGAAGAAGGCCTATTGGGGCTGGCGTTTCATCCAAACTTTGCAACCAATGGTTATTTTTATGTGAACTACACGGCTTCGAATCCGCGGCGTACCGTCGTCGCCCGTTACCGCGTCAGCGCTAATCCCAATCGCGCGGATGCCAATAGCGAGTTTGTGTTGCTCACTGTCAATCAACCCTATGAGAATCACAACGGCGGCCAACTTGCGTTCGGTCCCGACGGGTATCTCTACATCGGCATGGGTGACGGCGGCTCGGGCGGTGACCCGCAGAACAACGGCCAGGATCGCCGCGGCCTGCTCGGCGATATGCTGCGCATCGATGTCGACAATCCTGCCGGCGGCTTGAATTACGGCATTCCGCCTGATAATCCTTTTGTGGGCAACACCTCCGGTTATCGTGAAGAAATTTATGCCTACGGCTTTCGCAATCCCTGGCGTTTCAGTTTTGATTTTGTGACCGGCTGGCTCTGGGTTGGCGATGTCGGTCAAGGCAGCCGGGAAGAAGTTGATATTGTGGAAAAGGGATTGAACTACGGTTGGCGGATTATGGAAGGCAAAACTTGCTATAGCCCGTCTTCCGGGTGCAATCAAACCGGGCTGGCCTTGCCGATTTGGGATTATGGCCGCAGCAGCGGCGCGTCGATCACCGGCGGGTATGTTTATCGCGGCAGCCGCGTTGCGCCGTTGGCGGGCGCATACGTTTATGGTGATTATGTTTCAGGACGCATTTGGGCATTGCGTTACGACGGCGTTAATGCGCCGCAAAACGAACAACTCCTCGACACGAATTTTAACATTGCGGCGTTTGGCGTCGATCAAAACCAGGAATTGTATATTTGCTGCTTTGACGGCCGGATTCGCCGCTTTAAAGCCATTGCCAGCGAGGTTACAGCGTCGCCGCTGCCGGAAACCATTGCGCTGGCGCAGAATTATCCCAACCCGTTCAATCCGGCAACGACGATTTCCTATAAATTGTCGCAGCCGGACATGGTTTCATTGGAGATTTACAATTTGCAAGGCCAGCTCGTGAATCGCCTGGTGCATGCCATGCAAGCAGCCGGCGAGCATGTCGCAACCTGGCGCGGGGTCAACGAAGCTGGAATGGCGCAGCCGAGCGGAGTTTATTTTTACCGCCTGCAGGTGGGCGAGAGTTTTGTTGAAACGAAACGCATGGCATTTGTCAAGTGATCGCCGCAATTGTCCGTTCGCCTGCGCAGCACAATTTGGCCTCTGGCGTCAAATCATAACCCCGCAAAAGCCGCCGTGAATGAACGCGAAAGCGGGATCAATGTTGATTCGCGTCTATTCGCGGCGGCGAAAATGCCGGCGGAAAAAAGCGACCCGCGTCGAAACAAGATTAAATTGTTCCGGCTCAGGCTGGTGTCGCGGAGCTATTTCAGATTGCAAGGAAGCAATATCTCACGGCAACGCTTTTTCGACATGCGCGGTGAGGCAATTTTTATAATGAACAAACTCCGCCCTGCCAGAACTAAACCTCTCAAGTTGGCGTCTAATAGCTTGCCGTGCATGAAAAAAATATGCTTTACATTCCGTTAAAAAATTGCTACCTTCGTGCCGTTTTGAATTTAAAATAAGTTAAGGTGTTAACACGATGAGTTGTATGAAATTCCAGCAAATTTTGCGTTACATTTTGGCCATTTTGGTATGGCCGCTTTTTTTTATCGACGCCAACGCTCAACAACGCACATATAGCATTCTCAGCATTTCGGTAGAAGGCAACAAAACCGCCGATGCTAACTTTGTCCGTTTGAGTTCCGGGCTGGCCGTGGGCGACAAGGTTACCGGCGACGATCTGCAGAATGCCATTCGCCAGCTTGCCAGTCTCGACATGTTCGATGACATCACGATTCTGCTCGACCGGCAGGTTAATGACGGCATTTACCTCATCATTCGCGTCAGCGAGTTTCCGCGCCTGAACAAAATTGAGTTGAGCGGCAACGACAAGATCAGCAAAAAAGATTTGGAAAAAGAGCTGACCTTTTTCAAGGGGCAGGTGATCAGTCCGCGGGAAGCCGCACGGGTGCGCCGCAAGCTGACCAAGCTTTATGAGAGCAAAGGCTATTTGCTCGCCGAGATCGAACCGGTGCTCACGCCGGTGGGCGAAGATCGCGTCGATCTCGACATTAAAATAAAAGAAGGCAACAAAGTTCAGATCGAGGGGATTCATTTTCACGGTAACACCGCGTTTTCCGACAAGAAACTGCGCAAGCAGATGAAGAAGACCAAGGAAAACGGCTTCTTCGGCGGCGGAGATTTTGATGCCCAGAAATATTTAGAAGACCAGGAACACGTGCTCGAATTTTACCGCTCCGAAGGCTTCCGGGAAGCGGAGCTGGTGCGCGATTCGATCTACTATAGCCCAGAGAAAAAGGACATGTTCATCGATCTCTGGGTGACTGAAGGCAGAAAGTACTACATCGGCGACATCACGTGGGAAGGCAATACGATTTATAACAGTCGCGTTCTCGCCTCGCTGCTGGGCTTCGGCAAAGGCGATGTGTACAGTTCCAAAAAAATTCGCGAGGCCGTCACCGAACGGCTGGGCAGCTTGTATTATGACGCCGGTTACATCTACGCCACCGTGAATCCGGTGGAGAAGCCGAAGGACAGCAGTCTTGTTGATTTGCATTTTCTGGTTACGGAGGGCAACGCTGTCACCGTCAACAAAATTCGTATCAGCGGCAACACCAAAACCAAAGAAAAAGTCATCCGCCGTGAGTTGTTTGTCCGGCCCGGAGACACATTCAGCCGCGACATGCTGATTCGCAGTCAACGCGAAGTGTTCGTGCTTAATTATTTTTCCGACGTCAAACCGGATGTGCAGCCGCTGGACGAAGAAAAAGTCGATGTCTCGCTTGAAGTCGTGGAAAAGTCGACGGACACCGCCAACATGAGCGCGGGATGGAGCGAGCGCGACAAGCTCATCGGCTCGATTGGCGTGTCGATGAACAATTTCCTCGGCAACGGCCAGCGGCTTTCGTTTGATTGGAATTTTGGCCGCAGCTTTCGTTCGTTTCAGCTTTCCTTCACCGAGCCGTGGCTGTTCGATTCGCCCACGCTGGCCGGCATCAGCGTGTTTGACACCAAGCGGTCACGGCGATACAGTTATGATTTGTACGGCTATCGCAGCACCGGCGGGTCGCTGCGTTTGGGCCGCCGCTTGCGCTGGCCGGATGATTTCTTCCGCACCGATTGGATTTATCGTCTGCAATCAATCGAGTTTTCCGATTTTAGAGAGGATTTGGCGGCGCTTACGTCCGAGGAACGCCGCGCACGCGGCCTGGAAGATCGTCCGCTCACGCAAAGCTCGATCACGCATATCTTCAGCCGCAACAGTTTGAATCGTCCGGAATTCCCGACAGCCGGCTCGCAGGTTTCATTGACCAGCGATCTTGCCGGCGGACCGTTGCAGGGCAATGTCGGATATCATAAACACCAACTGCAAGCCGATTGGTTTTTCCCGACGTTTGGGCCGTTCGTCTTGTTCACCAGTTTTCATGCGGGTTACTTGGATGGCTTGAAGGAAAACAGCCGCATTCCCTACACCGAGTACTTTTTCATGGGCGGTTCGGGACTTTCATCGAACTCGATCGCTTTGCGCGGTTATGATGATCCCTTGACGACGAGCAACGATCGCTATTCGCTGGGCGGCAAGGCCATGCTGAAATACACGGCGGAATTGCGTGTGCCGATTGCGCCGAATCCTACCGTGTTCGGCTTGATTTTCGCGGAGGCCGGCAACACCTGGCCGGAACTGACGCGTCTGGACCCCTACGATTTGCGCCGTTCGGTCGGTATTGGCGCGCGTTTATTCATGCCGCTGCTCGGTGTAATTGGATTTGATTACGGTTACGGCTATGATCACATCGACGCCGCCACCGGCAAGCGCAAGGGCCAGTGGAAGCCGCATTTTATTTTTGGCCGCAGTTTTTAATCAACTTTTTACCATATTCGGAAAAAAACGTATGAATCCCTCAGCATTACTCAAGGAGGTAGGAGTGAAGTCATCCTACATGTGGGTTGGCGGATTAGTGGCGTTGCTGCTCGTGTTTTTTGCCAATCCGGCCGCAGCGCAGCTCAAGATCGGTCACGTCAACACGCAGAAAATTCTGGAAGGCTATAAAGAAGCGCAAGACGCACGCAAGCAGTTTGACGAGATCAACAAAGGCTGGGAAGAAGAATTCAACAACATGCGCCGGGAGTTCGCGACGAAGCGCGATGAGCTGGAATCGCAATCGCTGCTGTTGAGCGACGATAAGAAGAAAGAAAAGCTGCTGGAACTGCAAAATCTCGAGCTGCGCATTCAACAATATGCCCAGGAAAAATGGGGCCAAAATGGTGAAGGCGAGAAAAAGCAGGCCGAGATTATGCAGCCGCTGAGCGACAAGATCGTCGCCGCCGTGAAAAAAGTCAGCGAGCAGGAGAAGTTTGACTACGTGTTTGACAACGCCGCGAACATCATACTTTATGTCAACCCGGGCCAGACGGATTTGACGGCGAAGGTGTTGGACGAACTGAACAAAACCGTCGCTTCCGCCAAACCGGCCGGCGCATCGAAGTAATCCGCTTGTCGCATACGCTATCTTGATGAGGTGTTCAGATTCGTCTTTCCAAAGCGCGAAAGAATAGTCTGGCACCTCTTTGTGTTCATATGCCCAGTAAGGAGAGATGGTGAAAATCACGCCGACCCGCGCCCGTGAGCTGGCGCGTCATCTTGGCGGTGAAATTGTGGGCGATGCGGATACGATGATTACCGGCATCGCCCCGATCGAGCAGGCGGGTTCCGGCGACTTATCATTCATAGCGCAGGCCCGTTTTCTCGATCAGCTTGATCAGACCGCAGCGGCAGCGGTATTGGTTGCCGCCAATTTTACGCTGACGCCAGGCCGGCGGCCGGCGTTGATTCGCGTCGCCAACCCATACTTCGCGTTTATTGAAATCATCAAAAAATATTTGCCCAACCCGCAAAGCGCGCCCGGCATCGATCCCTCGGCGCACGTGAGCCCGCATGCCCGTTTGGGCGAAGGCGTGACTATCGGCCCGCATGCAACCATCGAAGCCGGCTGTGAAATTGGCGCAGCGGTTCAGATCGGCGCAGGTTGTTACTTGGGGCGCGGCGCGAAAATTGGCAGCGGGTCGACATTGTTTCCGCATGTCTGCATCGCGCATGAAGTGATTATTGGCCGCAACGTCATCGTACAATTTGGCAGCGTGATTGGCTCGGACGGTTTTGGCTATGTCAAACACGAAGGCCGGCATCACAAGATTCCGCATCTCGGCACGGTGGTGATTGAAGACGAGGTTGAGATCGGCGCGAACTGCACGATCGATCGCGGCACCTTTGGCGAAACGCGCATCCAACGCGGCGCCAAGCTGGATAATCTCATTCATCTCGCGCATAACGTTACCGTCGGTGAGAATACCGTCATTGCCGCGCAAACCGGCGTTTCCGGCAGCACCAAGATCGGCCGCGACGTGACCATTGCCGGACAAGTCGGATTTGTTGGACATATTGATATCGGCGATCATACGATGTTCGGCGCGCAAGCCGGAGTGACCAAATCGATTCCGGCGAATACCGTGGTCTCCGGCTACCCGGCGCGCGATCATGCGCAAGCGCGGCGTGAAGAAGCTGCGATTCGGCGGTTGCCGGAATTGTTGAAACGCGTCAAGGCGCTTGAGCGCTTGCTGGCCGCGGATGGCAAGCTTCAATTATCCGAAGATTCTCCAAAAGAAGAAATGGCGGGCTGAAGATGCAAACTTTGACATTGGGCGGGCTTGCTGTTGGGCAATAGAGTTCCGAGGCGGCCATGGGGAAGAGGCCTTTCTGAAGCCCGTTTGCGCGTGGCAAGCAATGATCAGTTCTACTTAGACACATTGAAAATTCTGCCGCGAAACCAACAAGACACAAGAAATGCCTCAAATGAATTTTTCGCGTGTTTCGTGATCAAGAGTTTGAATCGGCCCCGGTAGAATGAGGCAACATTTTTTAATCACCATTTCTGCGATTAAGAAACGGCGAGGGAGAGTTGATACTCGAAAAACAGCGTACGATTGCAAAAGCAGTGACCATTTCAGGGGTGGGATTACACACGGGCAATAATTCGAACATGACGTTTCATCCGGCGGCGCCCAATACCGGCATTTATTTTCGCCGCGCCGATCTGCCGGGCAAGCCGGAAATCAAAGCGGATATTGATAATGTCATCGATATTTCTCGCGGAACGACCATCGGCAAAAACTCGGTGGTGGTGCATACCGTCGAGCATGTGCTGGCAGCGATTGTCGGCATGATGATTGACAATATCGTGATCGAGCTGGACAGCAACGAGCCGCCGGTCTTTGACGGCAGCGCGTTGCCGTTCGTGCAGGCGCTCAAACAGGCCGGCGTCATCGAGCAGGATTCACCGCGCGATTATCTGGTGATCGAAAAAACGATTTCCTATTCCGATGACAAGCGCGGCGTCGATATCGTGGTTTTTCCCTCGGATGAATTTCGCATCACGTTTTTGATCGATTACAAAAACCCCGCGCTCGGCACGCAGTATACGGCGATGTATTCCGTGCAAGAAGAGTTTGAAAAAGAATTTGCGCCGGCGCGCACGTTTTGCTTTCTCTCGGAAGTCGAAGCGCTGTATCAGCGGGGTCTGATCAAAGGCGGCAATCTTGACAATGCGATTGTGATTGTCGACCGTCAAGTCGAGCCGAACGAGATCGGGCGTTTGAAGGAAATGTTCGGCGTCTCCGGCAACCTGCGGCTGGAAAACAACGGTATTCTCAACGGCGAGCAGCATTTTCGCTTCAAGAACGAACCGGTGCGGCACAAAGCGCTCGATTTGCTCGGCGATCTCGCCTTGTTGGGCGTGCGGCTCAAGGCTCATATTCAGGCGGCGCGTTCCGGGCACGCGGCCAATGTCGAGTTGGTCAAGCGCATCCGCAAAGAATACGAAAAAATTCAGATTACGTCGAAATATCAAGGCAAGCTGAGCGGCAATTATGTTTTTGATGCGCAAGCCATTCAACGGATTTTGCCGCATCGCTATCCCTTTGTGCTGGTCGACCGTATTATCGACCTGGCGCCGCGCGAGCGCGTGGTTGGCCTGAAAAATGTGACCATCAACGAGCCGTTTTTTCAAGGCCATTTCCCCGGCCATCCCATCATGCCCGGGGTTTTGATTCTCGAGGCCATGGCGCAAGTCGGCGGTATTTTGCTGCTTAACACGCAAAACAATCCCGAAGACAAGCTGGTTTATTTTACCGGCCTCGACAAAGTGAAATTCCGCAAGCCGGTGCGGCCGGGCGATCAACTCATTCTCGAGCTGGAGTTGCTGAAGCTGCGCCAATCCATGTGCAAAATGGCCGGAAAGGCCTACGTGGCAAATGAGCTGGTTTGCGAAGCCGAGCTGTCAGCGGCGGTCGTAAATCGAAATTGAGCCGGAGTTCGTGTGGCGATTATTCATCCGACAGCGCTGGTCGATGCGCGCGCTGAGATTGCTGAGAATGTAACCATTGGCCCCTTCGCCATCGTCGAAGCGAACGTACAGATCGCTGCCGGTTGCGAAATCCGGCCTTACGTCCATTTGGCTTCGGGCACGCGGCTCGGGCGCGATTGCCGCGTGTTCACAGGCGCGGTGATCGGCACGGCGCCGCAAGATTTGAAATTCGGCGGCGAAGAGACCACAGTTCACATCGGCGACCGCACCACGATTCGTGAATACGCCACCATCAATCGCGGCACGAAAGATCATTGGGAAACCCGTGTCGGCAGCGATTGCCTGATCATGTCTTATGCCCACATCGCGCACGATTGTGTGATCGGCAATCATTGCATCTTGGCCAATGCCGTGAATCTCGCCGGCCACGTGGTGATCGAAGATTGGGCGAGCATCGGCGGCATGGTTCCGATCCATCAATTCGTGCGCATCGGCCGGCACAGCTTTATCGGCGGCGGCTATCGCGTGGCGAAGGATGTTCCGCCTTATATTTTGGCGGTAAACGAGCCGTTGACATATGCCGGGTTGAACTCGGTGGGATTGCGGCGCCGCGGCTTCACGGAAGAACAATTGCTGGCATTAAAGCGTGCTTATAAAATCATCTTCAAATCGAATCTGAACGTAAGCCAGGCGGTGCAGCATCTGCGCGCCGCCGGCGAGCTGACGGAGGAAGTGAAAATCGTTTTGGAGTTTATCGAAAAGAGCGAGCGGGGGATAATTGCATAGCCGTGAGAACCGTCGAATTTCGCCGTCTCTTGGACGCCGAGAATGCATTGCGCATAAGGTTTGAATTGGAACATGGGAAAGTCCTAACGTTTGTAGTGCAATTGGAATGCCTGTTTGATTATAATTGGTTTCCTGTTATGAGATATGATACCGCTCATAACTTTGTGCATTGCGATCAATTGCATCCTTATAAGGCGACAGTCAAGACGACCTTAAGCGTGCAAGATTACAACGAAGCATTGACGTTCGCAATTCAGGATTTGTCAAAACGCTGGAATGAATATCGGCGGAGGTATGAAACGTGGTTAACCGAGCGATAAAAGATCCGGCCAACGTAGTCGAGCGAAATCTTGCATTAACGGCGGAAGTGACACATTATTTGTTGCGCCTGCCCCATGTGCTTGATTCCTTGCCGGAAAAATTTGAACTTGTCATATTACCTGACGACGATCCCGAGATTCGGTTGTATAATTTAGAACTGCTTGATCGATATGGCAGTGAGGGCAAGTCGGTTGTTTTTGCACGAATGACATCTCACGACGCGCATACTTTTAAGAAGACGCACTTGGATTTCTATGCGCCTATTGCGGCATAATTAAATTGTTTTACTGTAGTTTGGCAAATTTTCATGTTCTTTTTCAAAAATTGGCTGAAAAGGCCAGCCAATCCTGAGGTATGGACAGACCTCACCACTGTCCCCGC
>SZPB01000208.1 GCA_030263535.1 Cytophagia bacterium CHB2 | reverse complement strand
CAACGGTGCTTCCGTCTGCCCGACGAAGATATTGGCCGAGCAGGAAAGCGATTCCGCGCCGCTGGTGCCCATGGTTTTGGCCATGCCCCGCGCAATGACTTCAACAACTCTTTGCATGATGCCGAGGTGATACAGGATGGACATCACCGCGGAAAAAAATATAATGGTGGGAAGAATGCCGAAGGCGAATTGAAAACCGAACGTGTCTTGATATTCCGGTTTGATGAGGTTGCCGAAAAGAAATCCCGAGCCGGCCTTGGTAAAGTCGAGAAACGCCGCCACTTTGTCGCCGGTCCACTGAAAGACTGCCTTGCCGGCGTCGGTCCACAGAATGATGAACGCGAAAAAAAGCTGCAAACCCACGGCCCAAAACACTACGCGCCAGGGGAAATTTTTGCGGTCATACGATATGGCATAGGCGATGCCGATCATGGCCACCATGCCAAGAACGCTGGTGAGTCGTTCCATGCTCTCCTTCCTCCGTCGATCATGAACCCCTAGCGTCGCGTGAGGCCTTGGCCCTCACGCATGGTTTATGATAGTCTGCTTGTTTGCATGTACCTCGCAACAAAACGCCGCGCCCCGGGAAAAGATATTTGCGCAAGATAATGATCTTTCTGTGAAGCACAAGATTTTTTTGCGCGACCCGGGAAGCAATTTATGCCGTCACTGTGCAGGCGCGACGCCGGTACAGGGGATTCTACGCGACATGATTACAGTCAGTTGTTGGGGATACCTTTGGGGAACAGAAGCAAAATTCTGCTTTTGCCTTCCCAAGCAAAGAACAGACAGTCAACGAATACGCTGATACCTTAATTTTTAGAAGTGGCTCCATTGAAATGTCATTCACCGAATCTTGTGAAGCATTCAGCAATCTGCCTGCAACTTCACAATATCCCTCCCGGATGACATTCAACGACGGATAAATTTTCTAAGGTAATGTACTAGTCGCGCAGCAATTTGCGATAAATGACACGGTCATCCCCGACCGCGTAAAAGTCGGGGATGCGGGCAATTTCTTGATAATTTTGACGGAAATAGAATTGCCGCGTGGCGTTGTAATTGGGCTTGGAGGAGGTTTCAATCATTAACAGGCGGGCGTTTTGCGCTCGAATCCGGTTTTCGACAAAATCAAGCAAGGCTTTACCGACGCCGCTGCCCTGGCGTTTGGGATCAACAGCAATCCAATAAAGATCCCACGTGCCTTCGGTCATCGGCGTCGGGCCATAACAAACATAACCGGCCACGCGATCATGTTGATCGACGGCGCAATAGAGAATGTAATCTTTCTGTTCGGGCCGATCGAGGTAAATGTCGATCAACTCGAGCGCGACTTCAATCTCTACTTTGGTAAAGTTGCCCGTCTCAAGCAAAATTTGCTTGATAGGCAGGCGATCGTCGCGACGCAGGGCGCGAATGGTGATCATGACGTTCTCCACGTTTCAAGGCGCACGCAATGATGTCGCCCACCAGCTGCGTATAAGACCGTCCCGAAGCCTGCGCCGAACGTGAGAATCCAGCGTCCGGCGAAATATCTGGATTGGGATTCACCTCGACAATATACGGTTGATTGTCTTGCGACAGGCGCATATCCACACGGGCATAGTCGCGGCAACCCATCAAGCGAAACGCTGCAATGGCAATCTGTTGCACTTTCCGGGCGGTGTCTTCATCGAGCGGGGCCGGACATTCGGCGCCAACGCTTTGGTATTCTTCGCTATTGGCCATCCACTTCACATTATAGGAACAAATGCGCGGGCGGCCGTCCGGCCAGTAAGGAAACGTAATCTCCGAAATCGGCAGAGCTTCGGGAATCTGGTCGCCAATAATGGCAATGTTCAGCTCGCGGCCCTCGATGTACTCTTCCACCAACGCCGGCTGATGATAGTTTTGAATCACCCATGCTACACGGCGGCGCAAATCACCAAGATTGGACACCACGGATTCCGCGTCAATGCCCAGGCTGGCGTCTTCGTGAACGGGTTTGACGATAACCGGATATCTCAAGCGAAAGCGCCCGGGCACTTCGCTGCATAGCATTCCCTTGGGCGCTGGCAGGCCGGCCTGGTTGAGCAACATCTTCGTCGTCCACTTGTCGGTTGCCATCATCAGTGTAGGCGGCGGCGCGCCGGTGTATTCCGCACCGAGCAATTCGTACACACAAGCCAAATGCACATGAAAACGGCTCTCACCTTGCCAGCCTTCAACCAGATTAAAAACCACATCCGTGGGAATGCGCGACAGGCGCTCCATAAATGCCGGAATGGACTTTTGCAAGGGCGCCAACATGACATCATAACCAAGCTCGAGCAACGCGGCATACACGGCGTTGACTTGATCGAGCACGCCGGCTTCTGAAACATAATCGATCTCGCGGCCACGCTGTTCGCGGCGCGGCGCGTTGTACGCGATCAACACTTTTTGCCCGGTCATACACTCACTCCTTGCCGTTTACAGGCTTCATCGAGAATCGCGAGAATCAAATCGTCAAATGTCATTCCCGCAGAATAAGCCGCTTTGGGGAAACACGAATGTACGGTGGGGTCTTTGATCAAGCCGGGCAGCGGGTTCAGCTCCAGGATGTTTGGTTCACCGTTCGCATCCAGGCGGACGTCGATGCGGCAGAGATCGCGGCACCCGAGATAGTTGTACGCCTTTTTGCAGATCGTTTCGATCTTGTTGCGCAATTCCTCGTCGAGATCAGCCGGACATTTGTAAATTTCAAGCTCGTGATCCGGAGAATCCCACAGCCACTTTGCTTCCCAGCCATAGATGGGCTTCGCGCCCTGCGGCAATGCTTCGAAAGCGATTTCCACAATCGGCAACACGCGCAACGAAGCGCCATTGCCCAACAACGCCACAGTAAATTCACGGCCGGGCAGAAATTCTTCGACGATAGCTGGTTGCGAGTAGGTGTTCCAAACTTTCTCAACCGTGGGGCGAAGTGCTTTGCTGTCTTCGATCACCGAGTCCGTCCAGATGCCTTTGCTGGAACCTTCGAACAGCGGCTTCACAAACATGGGGTAATCAAAATGCCGCAATTGCCCGTTCAACGGCCACGATTTGAGCACTGCGAATTTCGCGGTTGGCAGGCGATGGTATCCCAGGATTTCCTTGGCGCGCCCCTTATCCAGGCACATGCCGAGCGTCAACGGATCCGAACCGGTGTACGGAATACCCAGCATTTCCAGCATGGCTGGAATTACCGATTCGCGTGAAACGCCGGTAAAGCCCTCCGCGATATTGAAAACAATATCCGGGCGATACTTGCGCAGTTTCTCAAATGCGTTGAGATCCGCTTCAATCGGAATGACGTCATGGTATTTGCCGATCGTCTCCCGCAAGTCGCGCACGACATTTTCATCATCCCATTCCGCAAAATTGTCAATGCCCTCAACGCCCGAGGCCGGCGAGGGAGGAAATTCCGGAGGATCCGTATCTTCAGCGGAAGCCGCGGTCCGCCTCATGTTGTAGGTAAATCCGACTCGCATAAAACTTTTCTCCTCATCAATAAGAGTAAATTGCTGCGTGATGATCACGTGCAATGAAATTTTCAGAATTGAAGCGCACGAAACTTCTACCTTGCTCTTGCAATCGTTCTACATGGGACTCTCCCACGTGAGCTGAATAATTTTTTATAACACGTGGCGCCGCCTTTCAGGTGCAGCGCCGCTTGCGCAAGCAGTTGCTGCTGGAGAAATCCAGCATTAGGCCTGGTCGTGTGAAAACGACCGATCCGATTTCACACGGCGGTCACCCATTGCAACAATCGATTTTTTTTAAAATGGCAGAGATAGAATTGAGAAGACAAAATAATTATAGAAGGAAGGTTGCAGGGACAATTCCCCTCTAAGAGATGTAGCTTTAAGTGTCTGGCAGGATACGCAGATTTCGGTACGATCACCGCATCTGCCGTAAGATCAAACAACATCTGATTAATGAATCTCCAAATTGCCCGAAATATTTTTTTATCGCGCGCAATAAACAAACTTTTTTATGAAAATGCAAGAAATAATTGGACGTTTCGCGCAAAAACATCATTTTTTTTGGAGATCAACTCATGTCTGCGCGTTTTGCCGCGCTGATGTCATGTTACTTGATGTTGTGCAGCCGTGTTGGCTTCGAGGTTGACTGTGCGCCGCCCTGTTCCGGGCAGCCGCGCGGGAAAAGCAGGAACATCACAAAGAAGATGAAGAGAATGATGATGACGGTTTTCGTGCGTGAACTCATAAGGCCCGACTCCTTTCTGGTTTCACCCGGTGACTTTGCCAGTTTATCGCTGCTGGCTTAAAGTTGTCGGCAAGCTAACCAAACTCCTGAAAAAAGTCAATTGGACATTGTGCTGTTTTTTCATTATGCTGCAAGCAATTGACCTTGATCATCTCACAAAAAGCGCTGAAATATGAATTCTTCCTGGCTGCTCTACGGCGCGAACGGCTACACCGGAAAAATCACGGCGCGTCTGGCTGTGGAGCAGGGTTTTCGTCCCATTCTGGCAGGGCGCAACGCGTTCGCGATACCAACGCTCGCCCATGAGCTTGGCCTGGAATTTCGCATTTTCGATCTCAAAGACTCCGCCGCGATAGCTTCACACCTGCACGGCGTCGCAGCCGTGTTGCACATGGCCGGCCCCTTTTCCGCGACTTCGCAACCCATGCTCGAGGCATGCCTGCGCGCGCGAGTACATTACCTCGACATTACCGGCGAACTCGAGGTATTCGAGGCGGCTTTTGAGCGCGATGCCGAAGCCAAACAAGCTGGAATTGTGATTATGCCCGGTGTTGGCTTCGACGTTGTGCCCACGGATTGCCTTGCGGCCATGCTCAAAGATCGGTTACCGGATGCCACTCAGATTGAGCTTGCCTTCGCCGGTACCGGCCGCTCGAGTAAAGGTACAACGAAGACGGCGATCGAAGCGCTGCCCAAGGGCGGCCGCGTGCGGCTTTCCGGCAAGATTACGCAAGCGCCTTTCGGCTGGAAAACGCGCACCATCGCTTTTCAACATGCCGTGCGCAACTGCGTAACGATTCCATGGGGCGACGTCAGCACGGCATATTACACCACTGGCATTCCGAACATTTGTGTTTATCTTGCGATGCCGGATACTGCCATCAAGCGCATGCGTTCGTTGAATAGACTTGCCCCGTTGCTGGGCCTGAAGTCCGTACAAAAACTTCTTAAAAGCATCGCGGTGAGACATGTGAAGGAATTGAGTACAACAGAACGCCAACAGGCCTTCACCGAAGTGTGGGGTGAAGTCCATAACGCCCAGGGAAAAGCCGTGACCGGCAGGTTGACGACCCCTGAGGGTTACACACTTACGGCCGAATCTTCACTCGCAGCAATGCAGCGCATTTTGCGCGGAGACATTCTGCCAGGCGTTTGGACGCCGGCAAAGGCTTTCGGCGCAAGTTTTGTCACAACGTTGCCGGGTGTAAAACTTCATTCTTTTGAGACAACCGGAGATTGACATGATACTGCTTTCGCCCGAAGAAGCGCGCGTGCTCGGCTGCTTGATTGAAAAAAGCCAGGCCACGCCGGAGTATTACCCCCTGACACTCAACGCCCTGGTCGCGGCATGCAACCAAAAAACCAGCCGCGATCCGGTGGTGGATTTTACTTCTGAAGAAGTGGAGGAGGCGCTGGCACGGCTGCGTGAGAAAAGTCTGTGCGCCTTTGTTTCGGGGGAGGGTCGCGTGCTAAAATATACGCATCGTTGTGGAGATAACGGCCTGGGACTATCGCCGGCAGAACAGGCGGCATTGAGTCTCATGCTGCTGCGCGGGCCGCAAACCATCGGCGAGATCAAAAACCGCTCGGGCCGGCAGCATGAGTTTGCCAGCCTGGAAGAAGTACAGGAAGTCATCGCAGTGCTGATGGGACGCGAGCCCTCACTGGCCGAACAAGGGCCGCGCCAGCCGGGCCAAAAGGAAGTGCGGTACCGGCATTTGTTTTTCGAATATGAAAACGAGAACGAAACAGCTTCGCCGGTTGCCGCCTCACCCTCTTTGCGCAATGAAGTTGAGGAATTGAAAATCATGCTGGCGGAAATGCAAACGCGGCTGAAAAGCGTGGAAGAGACTGTCGCAAAAATGAAGGCTGATCTTTATTGAATCATGCCGGACATGCAATCACCGAACGAGCAGCATTTTGCGCCATTGGACATGCTTTCCAGCCCGGAGCCGGCAGAAGTACACCCCTGAGGGCAACAACTGACCTTGACTGTCTCGACCGTTCCACATCACCTTGTGAAGCCCGGAAGTCAGGCGTTGAGTAAGCAATTCTCTTATCTGCCGGCCCAGCGTATCATAAATTCCAACGATCACCTCGCCCGGCTGGGTTATCCGGAAAGTTATGATCGTTTCAGGATTGAACGGATTGGGAAAATTCTGGTGCAGCTCGAAGCCGACTGGGAAAACTACCGGCTCATCTTTCACGCTCACGGGATTGCCGTTTTCGTCGATCAACAACCGGCTGACATAAATGTCGTGAAAATTGTTCCCATTCCAGTCAGGACCGCGATCGGATTCGAAATACAACCATTTGCCGTCCGCCGTGATGGAAGGATAGCCATCATAGCCCAAGTTGCCGGGATTGTACCAGGGAATGCTGTCCGGCGGATGAGAGTTCAGGTTGAGCGAAAGCGGATTGCCATAGAAGTTTCTGCTGGAGTCAAAATAAGCCACCAACAACTCTAATTCGTAATGTTTGCCCGTATCGAGAACAACACCAAAATAAACTTTCGATTTGTTCGCCGTCATCGTAAAACCGTTGACGAATCCGCCCTGGGTAAGGCGCTCATTATCAAATGATCTGGGCGTACCCCATTCCTTCAGCGAAGCATTCCATTTCGAGACCAGGACATTCACTATCAATGTGCCGAACAATCGCCCAAAATACAGCGTGGTGTCATCCGGGGTGAAGCAGAACCATTCGTCCTTTTCAGAGTTGATATTCGGACCCAAATTACTGGCGGATTGCCAATCATTCAGACTGTCCGACCATTCGCTTGCCCACAAATCCCAGCCGCCATAGCCGCCACCATAACGACGAAAGTACAGCTTCCTGCCGTTAGGTGAAATCGCCGGAGCGAACTCCAGCCCTTGGTTGATGTTGGAATTGATTTGTGTCGGTGGTTGCCAAACAGAGCCGATCTTTCTGGATCTCAAAATATCACTTCCTGCGGTATCCAAGCTGCCAACAAAAAATAGTTGGTCACTCATGGGGCTAATAGATGGCTGGCCGCCGATCCCAATAACATCAAGCTTAACCGGTTCACTCCACACTTCAGGGGCTAACGGCGGCGCTTGAGAATGGGCAAGGTTCATGCAGATTAGAAATGAGATCCATATAGCAAAAAGGTGTTTCATCTTGCGCCTCTTTTGGGTTATCCTTCCGCGGGAAGATAAATTCCATGCGTTGCAGCGGGGTTGATTGGTTGAGCCCGAGAGCCATCGACGCCGCAAGCTATTTCAGTTTGCGCAATTGAATAGCTCGACAAACCGGCGAGACAGAGCACGAATGCGAATAAGAATGTTCTCATCACAAACCTCCTCACTTGAGATAATGAATTTTGATGCTTTGTGAAAACCGGCCGCTATTTAATCTGATAATGTAAATTCCATTGCCAACTTCTTCTCCCGAATTGGTTTTTCCGTTCCATGGAATTGCTTGATGTCCAGTGCTCAACTTTACAGGTGTGAAAGTGGCAATCTCACGCCCTAGAATATCGAAAACTGCTACAGATATCGGATGGAGCCAAAAAGTTGGTACAGAAAAAAATATTTGCGTAGTATGCTTGAATGGGTTGGGGTAGTTCTGATATAAAACAGGCTGATTTGGCGTTGGTGATTGAGAGATTTCCTCAACTGAGGTTAATGTGGTATCACCAAACAAGGTGCCGTTAATATAAGCACCGACAAGAAAATTAAGATCCCCCTCTGCCCCTTCGAATATGAATCCAAGGTCTGGTGCCAGCGCCCTTTCGGTAAAGAGCCCGATATGATTATCATCGATCAGAAGGTCGAAGGAATAGTCGTAACAATTCTGAAAATTACCCGAGGGTATACGAATTAAGGTGCTGGTATCGTCTAGCGTTATCCTCCATTTGTAAACGAGATCAGGCTCTCCATCGTATAGATACGATCGATAGAGAGAATCTTTTTGAAACGTATAGTAAAGCTGTTCACGGTTTACCAGGGGACTGAACTTAAGCACGTCTCCGTTATCTGCCTTTCTATAGTAATGTGTTGTGAGATAGATCCGTCCAGGCTCGTAAAAAATATCGTACAGTCGATCTTCAAAGACATAATAGCTTTTGCCTTCTATTGATGTTGTATCCTTGACTTCAATAATTTTGTTGGCCCAATGTGTTCCATGAACCCCTCCAGTGCGATGCTCATAAAACCATTTGTCCCCAATGTGCGTGGGGAAATAATCTGTTTTTTGCCCTTGACTTTTCAGAGAATTTGTGCTGACGCACAAAATGGCAGCGGCGAGCATTAAGGATAACTGAGAGAACTTCATGTTACGTTTGATAAAGTTCTTTTTCATGGGTTTCACCTCGATTTTGTTACCACAAATGCCGAACTCGCTTGATGTTCTTGTGGATAGAATTCAGACGCGGGTGATCAAGAGCCAGCATTGTGTTGGAGAAGAGAGAGGAGGAGAGCGAAAGAGAGAAAAACCCATCATCGAAATGTCTTATCCCCTCTTCCCGGGCGGCAGGTGGATTGCCAAAATCGGTAATACCTACTCGGTCAGCCGTGGTTTGGCCGTGGCATCTAACGCGGTAAAGCCGTGGCTGAACATTACCGAACAAAATTCATGAAATTGGCGTTTCTCGCCATGCACGATTGCAATCAGCATGCCATGTTATATGGCATCTTTCCACGCGCTCTAAAAATTTGAATCCCAACGATTTGCGCAAATCAACAAAAAGGCGGTGCGAATGAGAGGATTCTTATAAATACGAATACTCGGTATTTTATTCTTATTTTTGAAAAAGCGGAGATTGCAGAAGATCCGGTCGGTTCGTGTGAACATCCGATGGTCAAGTTCTTACCCCGCTGCCAGCCGCAACAACAAGGCACACAGCAAGCCGCTGTAATTGCCAGACAGATAACCGAGCGCGCCTTACACCCAGCGTTTCGAAATTCCGTTCATAATCTTACCCCCACTAAATTTTTCGAGTTGAACGTACTTGTCTTAGAAAAGCATTGCAGGAAACAATGCCAATACAAACTACAAATTCAAGGCGAATTAACGAAAATTTACGCGATTTTGGTTTTCGTTATACCGAGTGCTTTCTCAGCTTTGGGAAAATGCCAGAGACCCTCTCATTGTTGCGAAAAGATCACGAGAATAAAAGGCTACCCCATTTTTTGAGATGGCCTTTCATATTTTCTTGATCATTCTTTATTCCCCGCTTCATTCAATTCGGCGCCTTGTCTTCAAGCTTGTTTGGCAAGAGTTTCTGCATCGTAGGGTTTGCGCAGCGCTTCGATCATCACCCTGCTGTGTACCGCGCGACGGTGCGGTTTGGTTATGTGAGCTACTCGGTTATCTCACCAAAGTCAACTTGACGGCTTTTAACTGGCCGCCGCCTTCAAAGCGCATGAAGTAAATGCCGCTCGCGGTTGCACGCCCCGAATCATCGCAGCCATCCCATAGAACCGTATGCTGGCCCGGTTTGTATTGTTGTTCATGCAAAAGCTCGCGAACCATTTGCCCGGCGATGTTGTAGATGCGCAGCGTCACCGGAGTTTCAGAGGGCAGGAAGAAACGAATCTGGGTGGCTGGCTTGAATGGATTCGGATTGGCTGTCAAAGTGAATTCTTTTGGCGCCGTGTTCTCGACAGTGGTTGCCAACGTTTGCGATTCAGCTTCTTCAACAAATTCATAGATGTGGCCAAGGCTGGCGATGAGCGATGATTTATTTGCCACGCCGAAAACTTGCGTACGCAGGCTTATTTCACTGCCGGCAAAGGCGGAAAGTGGCATTCTCGTATCCATTCGGTGAACCCATCTTGAGAATAGGCGAAAAAACACCTATTCTCAATACTTTTTTGGCGTCCAGCTTTGCGGGAGGAGGTCGGCGACTTTGTGGTGAGGGTAGTCTGGAATGCGGCTGAGAATGTCTTTGAGATATTCGTACGGTTCAACGTGATGCAGCTTGGCCGTAGCTACCAAGGTGTAAATCATCGCGGCGCGTTTAGCGCCTTCGTGCGATCCGGCAAAAAGATAGTTCTTTCGTCCCAACGCGACCGGTCGAATGGCGTTCTCGACCAAGTTGTTGTCGATCTCTAAACGGCCGTCGGTGACGTACTTCTCCAGCTTCGACCACTGGCCCAGCATGTAGCCGATCGCTTTGCCTATGGCGCTTTTGGGCAAGACGCAGGTGAGATTGGCATCGAGCCAAATTTTGATTTCTGCCAAAACCGGCAGTGCATGATGCTGGCGCAATTGATATCTCTCTTCGACGGGCAATGCCGCTTCGCGCGCCTGCCGTTCGATGACGTAGAGAGCTTGGATCTTTGACAGCATCCATTGTGCGCGGTCGCGATCGTTCTCTTGCGCGTGCTCGAAGTAACGCCGCGCATGCGCCATGCAACCCACGGCAGTCACTCCTGGGCGCTTGATGATATCGTTATAGCCGTCGTAACCATCGATCTGGAGATGGCCGCGAAAATTTTTCAAGAACTCATTGGGCCCGGCACGATCCCGTCCGCGACGATAATCAAAGAGCACCAATTGGGCACCGGGATCGTAATAAACCCAGAGATAACCCAAATGTGTTTTGCCGGGCTTGGTGCGATCCAAAACCGGAATCGGCGTTTCATCTGCCATCAGATAAGGAGACTGCTGGATCATCCGGCGCTGAGTGTCATATAAAGGCACAAACCATTGGCAACTGCCCGTAACCCAACCATCCATCGTGGCGCCGGGAATCTCGACGCCCTGACGGCGGAATTGCTGGCGTTGGCGATACAGTGGTAAATGATCAACGAACTTGCTCATGAGGATGTGCGCCAACAGGCCGGGACCGGCAATACCTTTTTCAATGGGACGGCTGGGCAAGGTTGCCACGACAATGCCTTCACCCTCGGGACGGGCATACTTGGGACGGATGTAACGTTTGACATAGAGTTGCGGTTGGACAAACTCCAGCTCTTCGGTGATTTCTTCGCCGATCTTCTTGAGCGTGCTCACGTCTTCCGCAGGGGCGATGACAATCTCTTCGCGGCGCAAATGTGCCGGCAACAAATTACGGCTGGGGAGTTTAATCGGAGAAGATTTTTTCTCGCGGCGTGTGTAGGTGATCGTCGTGGTTGGAGGAACTGCTGGCGCAGCAGGCAATTCCTCGTGCAGGGCGATTGCCAGTTGCTGCTCGTTGACCAGTGGCACAAAACGCTCACGTTTTTGCCCGAAGATCAAACGCTTGAGCTGCGCAAGTTCTTCCCGCAAGCGTAGGTTCTCAAATAGAAGTTCGTCATAAGTGAGTGTGCGCGCGGTATCTGACATGTTCTAATATAAGCACAGCTCACGCGAAAACCTGAATCTAATTTTATGCCATTTGTTTTTTTGATGAAGACGCCCGGTGATAACGCGGCCGGCGCTTGATCGAGGCGAGATCAATGCCTTCGAGAATGAGCAGCAGCTCGTCGTAACGCA
>SZPB01000207.1 GCA_030263535.1 Cytophagia bacterium CHB2 | reverse complement strand
ACCCACGAATTGCCGCCATCATTCGAACGCGACAAGCCGCGGCCGGCGCCCAGCCAGATTTCGCCATTGTGAATGATGATGTCGCTCACGGAATTTGAGCGCAGCCCCGGCAAAGGCGCAGCAGCGAGCTTTTGCTCGGAACCAAACTTCCAGCCCATGTTGGCCGGGGTTTGTGCCGGCGCGAGAGCGGCAAAACCGAACATCAGAATCAGAAACATGCGTTGCATATGATTATCTCATTGATTGAGCAGCGAGATTATTCGTCTCAAAAAAATTTATTCCAATAAGACTAAAGGATTCTTTCACGGTGTCACATTGATGATGTGTGTTACCACAGTGCTCAACGCGCCGTTCTTATCTTGCGCCTGAAAGTCAAACCGATACGTGCCGGTTTGATTTTGCGAGGTGATTTGAATGCGCAGCGAATAACGTTTGTCGTTCGCACGCAAATCGCCTTCCAGGCCGTCGTCGCGCAGGGCGAACGGGTTGCCGCTCGCCGGTGTGCCATCCGGCCGAAACGAGTTGAAAAAAACGCGCGCAACAGCATCGGCGCAAGCCGAGTCAGGATCAGTCGCGCTGATTGCCAGCAAATAGATGTTCGGCGTGGCGCTGCGGCTAATAGTCGTGGGCGCGGATAAGTCAAATACCACCGGCGCCCGGTTGTTCTGGCAGGCGATTAAATCGGTTTTGACGGTGCGCACGATCGCAGGGCCGACACCGCCGGCGCGATCGACGGCGCGCAAAATCATAGTCAACAGGCTGCGGGTGTTTTTAAATGGCGAGGGTTCGAAGCGCAAACCGAAAACACCGTCCTGCGCGGCGCCATCGCCGCTTTGGCCGTCATCGCGCAGGGCTTGAATTAAAGAGGGCGTGGGTGAAGCGGCTGAATAAATTTCCAGACGAACAAAATCAAGCGAGGCAATGCCGTCCGCATCATCGACGGTCGCGAGAAATTGCGCCGTGTAATTCGAATCGGACCAAATCACCTCGGGCACGGTCAACGCCGTGATCACCGGCAAAGCATTTTCATTGCCGGGCAAGATGGTGAGGGTATCCAACCGCGCCGGGCTGACATTGTCATCACGATCGGCGGCAATCGTTTCGAAAACAAGCTGGCCGGTTTGATTTTTGGTCACGGTCGAGTCCAGGGGATAAAAAAACTGGCCATCTTTTGAAAGAATGTCGCCGTTCCGGCCGTCATCACTCATGGCAAGAGTCGCGAGCGTCGCGTTGTTACGGCGCACAGTAAGCGTAACGCCCGCCACATTTTCCACGCCTTGCGGATCGTCGACGCGGACATGAATGCCGATGGGATTGCGGGGAAATTGATACGCAACCTCCGGAAGTTGCACCGCGATTATCCGGGGCGATGGATCAAACGTTGGCTGCGAGGGATTGTCCTGGCAGGCCATCACCCCCAAAAGCAGCAGGCTTACTATCAAAAAATAAGTTTTCACAATTCGAGTTCCCTGTATGCAAGCGATTGCTTCGAAATAAACGAGAGCCACAGCTTCTAAAACACGAACGCCCAACCGAACACATGATCACTATCGATACCATCGGAATGCATGGCAAAGGCATAATGCAACTCCGATTTTTTGCCGAGCAGGCCAAAGCGGTAACCGGCGCCGAACGTGGGTTGGCCGTCATTCAATCCGGCGCGCACGTTGCCGAACTCTTGCACGTGTGCAACCGCGCCGAGGTGCACGGTCGCATCGCGGAATTGGCGTTTTTCAACATCCGCCGCGACTGTGAGCCACGGCGTGAAACGCGACACGGCAATGCCAGCGCGCATACCGCGCGGAAATTTTTGTACGATGCTCGTGCCCCGCTCATAAACGCCTTCGGTTTTCCAGGTATATTTGAGATTCAAGTTGGTCACCGCCGCGCCAAGTTGAATTCCGGAAACCGGCTGCAGCAATGCGCCCAAATCGAAACCAAAGGAAGATGCCGAAATCGCGCCGCCATCATTTTTTACACCGGGAAGACGATTAAAAACCACGCGGCTGGTCAAACCGATGCCGACTTTGGGATGCGGCTGCAGCGCGAACGACAAGCTGAAAGCATTTTCAGAATTCGACAAAGGCTCGAGCTTTTCGCCGTCAAAGTCACGCGCATCGATATTGCCGACGCCGGCGTGAATCCAGGCCAGGCTGATGCCGCCGTTCATGGCTTGTCCGCCCTTCGCATCCGTTTCCGGGCGAATCGGCACACCCAGGCTCAGAAAGGCGAACGTACGGTCAAGCGTCATGGCGCGATACGATGCTGTGAACTCGCGGTGCTGAAACCACGCCACGCTCGCCGGATTGTAGTAGGCGGATTCGTTGCCTTCAACCACCGCGACATAAGCGCGCCCCATGGCTTCCGAGCGCGCGGCAATGCCGGTGCGCAGAAACGCGCCGCTGTAGCCGCCTTGACCAAAAGCGATCAGCGGAACGAACGCAACGCCGATCATAAACAATGACACCATTCGTTTGTTCATAATTGTCTCATACAGATGATACGATAAGACTGGATAATTGCGCACGCAGCGCGGGTAATGAACAGCACGTTGCCGCAGCGTTGCAGAGTGATGCATTTGAAAGGACTAAGGCCGGTTGGAGGATTACCATGACCGCAGCATTCCCAGAACGGTTTCTCATGACATGCCGGCGCCCCACGTTTTGCCTGGTGAACTTGCTTGACAGCCGGCTTCAAATCCGTAACAAACTCTCGCGGTCTGGCTCCTGAGTAGGGTGGGCTTAATTATGATTTTGGACGAAGAAGCTTTTTGGCAAACGATTTGATCGTATTACTCTTCAACATCCAGATCTGTCATGGTAGAATAACGGCTTTCGGGTTTGGGCTTGGCGGGCAGCGGTTGCAATGCCGGGCCTTCCAAATGACTGATGAGGGCCGGCAAGCGCCGCCGCAATTCCGCGAAATCAGCGACGATCGCGTCAGCGTGGCGCAGGTAATGGGGCGCAAGCGTCGTGGTCATCGCAATGACGCTCATGCCGGCAGACCTGGCGGCGCTGATACCCAGCGGGGCATTTTCAATGACCAAACATTCGCTCGGCGCAACGTTCAATTTCTGCGCGGCGCGAATAAACGGCTCGGGATCGGGCTTGCCATTATCGACATCATCGGCGCCGACGATGCAATCAAAATAGCCCAACACCTCCGGGCCGAGAACCGCGTCGATTTGCGCGCGCAACGAGCCGGTAACTATGCCTATGCGATAACGATTTTGCTGGAGATATTCCAACACCTCAACAACGCCTTCATTCAGGGCAGCGTTGTTGTTGGCGAGATAAGCTTCGCCCTTCTCTTCCGCGATTTGCTGCACGAATTCCGAAGAGGCCGCCTTGCGATGGCGATGAAACAACTCAGCCGCCACTTCCATGGTGGTCGCCCCTTCCTTCAAATAAATCTCCATCGGCTCGATTTCAACGCCATGCCGCGCCATAACCTGCTGCCAAGCTTCCACATGATAAGGCATGCTGTTTACCAGCACGCCATCGTGATCGAATAAAACGGCGTGAATCAAGGCATCTCCTTCCTGTTGTTGGAAACGTAACCACGCCTCTTGTCGTTTTTCTGCGACAGTTCATTGATCGGGCATGAATGAGGTGATCGCACAACAGTACAAACTGTCGAGAAGTGGGCTGTCGCCTTATTCTACGTCAACCACTCAGATACGTTCCTGCGGAAAATAGAAAATTTATAGTAAAAGTCAATTCAGAATTCGCGTCGATTCAAATTGCAGCTTCGATCATTCCGCAGGCATGGCCGCGATGGTTACGCAAAACCTCCTGCTGAAAATGCGACAGCCGGTTAAGCTCGTCATCCGTAAGAACCTGCAACTTTTCCAGCAGCGCCACCACAATCGCCGCAAGCGCGCGGCTGTTGCCATCGGCAATCTTTATCGCAATGCCGAGCGGCTGCGGCGCGTTGATCGCCAGGCATTCGATGCCCTCCGCGCCGGTTTTTGCCAGCACTTTGCCGCGCGTGGCGCGCATCAAGATCGTATCAAAACGGCCTTCACCGGCGATCATATCAGGATTTTTCATAAAGGTCATAAAGATGCGCTGCGAAATTTCATCAGGCGCGGCGACCAGGCCGGCGTACATATGCGCCATGCTGATTATCGGTAGGGCAAAGTTCGGCGCGCTGCAACCGTCGACGCCGAGAGGCACAGCATCTTCCATCAAACCGGCGCAACGCGCAACCGTGCGCCAGAGGCGTTGCTGGTAAGGATGACTGAACTCTAAATAATTGTCGAACGACAATCCGCGATTGATGCAGGCCGCAATCATGCCGGCGTGCTTGCCCGAACAATTGTTATGCAAAACCGTCGGTTTGCGCCCGGAGGCGGCAAGCTGTTCCGCCACTGCGGTTCCGAGCGGCGTATGCACGCCGCATTGCAAATCTGCCGGCTCGCGTCCGATTTTTCTCAAAATGTTAGCCACCGCTCGCACATGCTTCTCTTCCCCGCTGTGGCTCGACATGACGACCGCCATTTCCGCTTCGCTTAGATCAAAAATTTCAGGCACAGAATCTTCATAAAGCGGAATCGCTTGAAATGGCTTGGCAGCCGAGCGAATATAGGTGATGAACTGGGCATCGCCATACGATAAGACGAGATTGCTGTCTCCGTCAACGACGGCGATGTGGCCATAATGCTGGCTCTCGATAATGTTTCCACGTGTAATGTTTGCAAGCAGGGCAGCGGACATAGAGTCTGGGCCGGATCACTTTAACGTTGGTTCTTTGACGTACTCAATGATTATAAGACTGCGCACAACCTCACTCAACAATCTTGACTCTCGCTTCAGCGCTATTCCCCTGATACTCAGGATAATACATCAAACTCGCGAGCGCGGGCATCACGTGATACTCTCCGGGAATTTGCGCGCGATAAAGATATGTGAACTCATGTACGCCGGCAGACAGTTGTGTGGCGAAAAAGACGACTTTCTCGTCACGGATTTCTTTGTTGGCATACGTGCGCCGATAGCGATAATCCGAGCGTCTATTATAAACATTTTCACCCTGAATTGCGTAGCCGGATTCATCTTTAATTACTTCGACGCCGGCCGGCAACGGATCTTCCAGCATGAAATATTCAAAATCCGTAGTTGTCGTAACAATGAGTTTCACCAACACTTCCTCGCCGGATTGTAAACTGCCGGTGAAGGCATGCTTAACGTATTGTAACCCGCTGCCTCCTGCTATACGGCTAAGCTTGTAATAATCGCGTTTCACGCCGAACCCCGTAGAACTGGCGCGTAAATTTTCACCGGCATTGTAATATGTCAAGCGAAACGTGCTGTAGAACTTGCCCTCGCCGTCCTTTGCAATACGAATGTGATTTTGTCCCGGATTCAAACTGCTGCCATTGAGCCGCACAGCATATTCCTGCGCCAGGGCATCGGCTTTCGTCATTTGCTTGTCGAGCACGGGTTTGTCATTGAGGTAGATTTTAACATTGTAATCCGGTTCGAGTTCTTTACTTTTTTCGAGATAATCGACCAATGTGAAAATGATCATGGCGGTATCTTTCGTCGAACGCCAGGCACTGCCGCGTTTTTGCGTGAGCAGGAATCGAATACCCTCGTTAATGCGCGGGCTGCCGGACTTCACTTGCACCAGTGATTTCACCGCAAAGGCCGTGGTTTCAACATGGTCATCCTGCCAATTGTAATGCCACGTTTTACCACCCCACGAGCACAAGGTTCCGGCGGCGATGCAGTTGTTTTCAAGCTGCGTCGCCAATGTATTGGCAATTTCAGCCTTGTTCTGGCTATGCGACACCAGCGCAAGCAGCGCGCGAGTGTAATCATTGATTTTTGCTTTCTGCAATTCGACGAAGCGAGCGTCAAATTTATAATCAACCTGCACTCCGGCTTTAATCGCGGTTTGCAGCGCATAAAGCATGTAGGCTTGCGTCGTGGCATCAATCAACTCATAACCGCCGCCGTCACCGCGGCTGCCCAGCCCGGCGATTTCTTTCTCCACCAACCTTGCCCGTTCGAGTTGGCGGCTGAGCGCATTGGCGCCGCGCTGCAAGCGTTCACTATCAATTTGGTGGCCTGCTTGTTTCGTTAGCGACAAACCATACACAACATAGGCCGTCATATACGGATGTGTGTCATCATCTTTCCACCAACCCCAACCGCCGTCGCTGTGTTGAAAGCCATAAAGCGCCTTGAGACCCTTATCCATCATCTTGGGCAATTCATTCATCAATTGCATTTTGAGATTGAGATTCAACTTCTTCGCGGTGTATGCCACAATCGCGGTCGGCAAAAATCGGCTCATGGTTTGTTCAACGCAACCGTAAGGGTAACCCGCGAGATCTTCAAGGGCGGACAACATCGAAGCCGCCAACGAGGGTGAAACGGAAACATACAATTCTGCCGTCGCCGGGTTTGCGGTGACCGGCAATGTCAGGGTATGATCGCGCACGGCGCTTTGTTCCTCAATGTCAACCACCAATGCTTCCGAAGTTTTCAGGCCATGCGGCAGAATTGGAATTGGCAATTGCATTGCATCTGAGACTTCATTGGTCAAGGCCTTTGCCGTCAACGTGGCCGTTCCGATTTTGTCCGTGCGCACGATCCAATCCACGCGCTTCTCGCCGTTTTCCGGCACATGGATCAGCTTCTCTTCTGCCGGCATAATGCTCACCCCTTCACCCTGCAAGCTTACCTTTGCCTGCTTTGCCTGATCGAGATAGTTATGAACGATGGTTGAGATCGTCGCCTCATCTCCGGCCGTGAAAAAGCGCGGTGTTTCCATGCGCACGATCAAATCCATACGCACGAGGTTTTTGAAAATTTTCTCGCCCACTTCGGTGTTTGCCGAAATCGCCCGCACGGTTGTGCGCCAGGTGGTGAGATTGTCCGGAAATTTTACTTTAAGCTTGGCCATGCCGTTGCTGTTCGTGCGCACCTGGGCCTGCCAAAACATGGTGTCGCGAAAATCCTTGCGCACACGCGCTTCTTTGAATTTGTCGGCTTTCACATCGGCAAAACCGCTGCGTGCAAACCCCTCGGCTTTGCGCGCCGCCATTGCGCTGCCCAAGCCGCGCGCATACCCATAAAATCTGAAATAAACCGAAGAATGCGTGATCACCCGATTGTAGCGTTTGCTGTAAAACACCCGCTTGATCTCGCGCGTCATATCCGGCGCCAGCGCATAAATGCTTTCATCCACCATGCCGACCGAAAGTTCGGCGGACACCCCCTCGCCCTCCTTGTTTGTGACTTTGATGGTTAGCTCGCCCTCCTCTTGCGGCCGGAAAATATCTTCATTGAGATTGATATCGATGCTGAGAAATTTTTCTTCGGGAATGACGATGACATTCTTGCTCTCATTATAAAACTCCTCGTTTGCCAGCAACGTCACTCCAACACTGAAATTGGGCTGATGGTTTTCGTCAATCTCAAAATCGATCACTTGCGACGTGCCTTCAATGTGCACAATCTTATGCTCGAGAATCGTCGAGGCCTCGGCCGTGACCAGCGCCCAGACATTCTTCACCGGCGAGATTACCAGCACGTGCGCGGTTTCACCCGCGCGATAGTTGGGTTTATCCGGAATGATTTCGATACCCTTTGCGGCATAACTGGAATAACCGCCGCGCTCACTCACCCAGCAATATTCTTTCGTTGAAATTTCATTGCCGCGGCTGTCAACCGCATTGGCGGTGATGTAATAATAGCCGCCCTTGCTGGTTTTGAATTTAAAGAACGCCTCTCCCTGCGCATTCGTCGTCACTTCCAGCGCCGCAGATTTACCCATTTGCCGCCAGCCTTCGTTCGCAAACCAATTCTGTTCAAATGCCTCCATTTTTACCTTGGCAGAAACCGGCTGGTTTTTGAAATCCATGGTCTTGACCGTAACCGTCACTTCTTCGCCGGGCGCATAAACATATTTGTCGGTATAGGTTGAAATCATGAACAAGCCGCGCGTGACCACGACTTGTTTCGAGCCGATGATTTGCCGGCGGCTGGCGTCCACCACACGCGCTTCGATGCGGTAATAAAAATCTTGTTCCGCCGGCGGCGCTTGATAAGTCAGCGTGAATTCCCCATTTTCATCGAGATACCCGGACTCGCTTTGCAACAGCTCGGCGCGGTAGCTATAGCCTCCGCCATAATCTTCATCTTCATAATACCAGGCATATTCGGTGCCATACCACCACGGCCGCCAGAATCGCCCGCGAAAGATATAGTAGTCGACTTGTGCATTTGCCACCGGACTGCCGAAATAATAATCCGCCTTGATCTTTGCAGTAATTAAATCACCGTTGGCGTAATGCTCCTTGTCGCATGTTACCTCAACCTTATACTCCGGTTTTTTGTATTCTTCAACTTTAAATGAGGCATAATGCGTGATGCCACCCGGAATCGTGGTCGTAAGCTGATAACTTCCCAGCGGCGGTTCCTCTGCCAACGCCAACTCGCCGCTCACCGAGCCGTTGTCATTCGTCTTCAGCGTTTGGCGATAAATCTCATTCCCGCGCGCATCCGTAACTTTGATTTCGACGTCGCTGTTGCTGTAAACTTGATAACCTGCTTCTGTCAACTGCCGCACAATGCTCTTGAAGTAAACCGTCTGGCCGGGACGATAAATCGGGCGATCGGTATAAGCGTGCACGACATATTGCCGGCCTTCTCCGGAAAAATAGTAATACGGATCAGACAACACGAAATCGCTGTCCTTTTGACCAAGAATAAGCCGAACAGAGCCGAACTCATCTTCATCACTTTCGCTCAATAGCTTGGGCGCAAATTGCGCCAGGCCGTTTTTGTCGGTCACCTCGGTTGCCTGTTCTTTGCGTTGCTGAATCAGGCGAAGGCTCACCCCGGGAACCGGCTCACCCGTCATTTTGTTGCAGACAAAAACCATCGTGCCTTGCGGCGAGCTTTTGGTGATCATGCCCAGCGGCGAGATGACTACAGCCGTATGCGCCATCAACTTGTCGTTGAATGCTTCGATGAGATACGCGCCGGTTTCGTGCAAATCGACTTCAATATCGCGATAGGTGTATTCTTCCGAACTGCCAAATTCCGTGATTTCCCAAGTTTTGAGCAGGGGATAATTTTTAAGCGGCGAGAGCAGGCGGCTCGCGCGCGTGGCCACGGAGAATGCCGGAATGCCGAGCGTGTTCTTCACGTCGGTGCGCGTTTGCGGCGTCATATTGTCGCGGAATACCTGGCGTTGATCGCGCTGCAAACGGTTTCGTGCAGCGCGCAGAATGTCGATGGCATTCGACTCACGAATGTTGAGCAATTGCTGCGGGCTGTGCGGATCCGATTGCTGCTGAAAAAATGAATTGGGGTCTGCGATTTTGTAGGCGCGAAAGAAAATCGATCCTTTGATGTTTTCCGCCGAAAGATTGATCACGACTTTCTCGCCGGGCGAATAAATTTTGGGCGTTTCCAGGCTGAAGTATTGCGCCTGCGCCAACGGCGTCAGGCATAGGATCAGCGCGCTCGCAAACAACTTGCCTTTCATGCTGCCACCTCAATGATTAGATTTATCATGAAAACGAACAGAGGCATTCGAAATCATTAGTCAAGTATCTTCCAGCGATAGAATCCCAGGAAGTATTGATTCTCCGGCGCGGGATGCCAGCGATCATCCGGATGCTGCAGAAGATCGAGCAGCCGGACTTTCTTGAGTACGCCAGGCTCTGCCTCGCGCGGGCCGGTGTGATAAATTACCGCATCTTCATAACTCGCAGGCCTTCGTTGGTCACCGAGGAAAATCATGGAATGTTGCGGCATGTTCACATCACCGGCATTGAGATAAAAAAGCAAATCACCCGGCTGCACGTTTTCCAGCGTTTTTCCGAGGAAAACCGTGTTGTAGCTTCTCATTTTTGCGGCCATTGCGGTGACGGCAAACGTCGTGTCTGCCAGATCCGTTTCGCGGAATTGGCCTTCGCGTGTGCGAAAAATTTTGGTTTTGATCAATGGCACTTTCGGATAATTATATTTGCGCACATCCGGAATCGCCGCATCGAGCAGAAACCGTTTACGGCGCAACCAATCGGTGTCATGTTTTTTTAAAGCTTCACGATAGGCAAATCGAATCAAACCCGCGCAATCGTGATCATCCGTGCGCCAGGCCGGGTCTTCTTTATAAAGTTGCGACTCTGCAATCGAGACGAACCAACGCCGGAAATTGCGGCGATCCTGTTCATCTTGCAATTCTGCCACATCTGGAAAGCCGTCGGCATCGAGATCGATGAGAGAGTCAAGGTTTTCATTTCTTGTAAGTGGAACCGGCGTCGAGTTCATCATCGGCGCACGGCTTTCTGGCCTCTCTGCACAGGCGGGCAGCGACATGGCCGCAAACAGAATTGCCGGCAACAGAGAATTGACTTTGTGCCAATGGAAGCATGAACTCATCCGATAAATTTTTTCTGGCGTCAGCGGAGAATGTTCATTGTCACTCTGAAAGAATCTTTTTGCGTACTTGAAACAACCGGAGGCATTTTTACTCTGAAAATAAGATCCATCCCTACATGTCAATCTGAAAGAATCTTGTGAGAATTCGGTACTGGCTTTATACTTCACAGGATTCCTGCTGAATGACATCAGGAAACGAGCAACTGAGCGGCGAATTTGAACATGAAAACTCATGTGACATGGGAGGTTATTTCAACAGATGTCACAGCTAATAACCGACATAAGGATTACTTATTTCGATGACCAAATTTCATAAAATGTCAGTACGGAAGCGCAGATGAGGTGCTTTATATGCTTTCGAACCACTCATTCTCAACTGTGATTTCTTCAATCTCAACTTTTCGAGTTTGAACACCCAAACCAAGCTCTTTGAGCTTATCCAAGAATTGCTCACCATCAATAAGATCAATAGCTGGTGCACCATCTCGCGTTGCTTCTCGTACAGCATCCTTTGTAAAAGTGCCTGTCGTAATCAACAAGCCTTTATCCGCTCGTCCGACCATCGCGCCTCTGAAATCCCTGACTTGACCAGCACTAACTGAGCCTTGCCATTTTTTACACTGGAAAATGACATGAAAACTGAGCAAGCCCCCTAGCCGCATAATACCCCTTCCGTCAATGCCGCCATCGCCGCTTCGGCCGGTGACTTCAACTTGAATGAAGCCCGATTCGCGTAACATTCTTTGAACCAGCCTTTCGAAAGCAGATGGCTGCATTTTGATCAGGGTATTCAAAAGTTCTTCACGCCATGTTACTTTTTCATCCGGCTCATTGAATTCATTCTCCGACTCTTCATGATCCTTCTTTATTTGTGCTCGGATCGTCCGCACAACGTCTTTTTCATCCACCCGATCAAGCTTGCTGCCTGCGGGTGTTAAAGCCCACACTCCTCGTGAAGAATTCTCTAATACGCCATATCTTTTGAGATAAGTTCTGGCCCATGCTAGCCGATATTCGACTTCGGTTTGTCCTCCACCTCTATTCGGATCGTGCAATACTTCTAACTGTTCGTCTGAAAGCTTGGCAATTTCAGCAACTTTTTCATTGATTTCTTCAATCGTTCCTGAACCACCGAGACTTTTGAGTGCTTGAAGAATCGGCGTCATCAAGGCGTCGTAAGTTGGAATGACTGTTTTTGACATTTAGCTTCTTCCATGCAAAGAACCATTTTCAATAAACTTTTCGCACCGAAAGGCACGATTATGAGTCATCACTTCATGCTCAACACCATTTCCCCATTTCCTTTC
>SZPB01000206.1 GCA_030263535.1 Cytophagia bacterium CHB2 | reverse complement strand
CACTACGGCGCGCTTGCGCGGATAGGCTTTCAGCCAATCTGCCGCGCGCGCCAAACCTGCCACGCCGCCGGCACAACCAAGCCCCCAAAGCGGCGAACGCCTGACCGAAGGGCGCAAGTGCAACACGTTCACCAAATGCGCATCAATGCTGGGTGTTGCCAGGCCAGTGGTCGAAACAAAAAACAAATGATCAATATCTTGCGGAGTGATTTGAGCTTGCTGGCAGAGTTTGCGCACGGCCTCGCTGGCCAGCCGGATGGCATGTTGGGTGTATAAAGTGTTTTTTTCGCTGAGGGAGTGCGACTTGCCATACCACTCGACGGGCATGCAAAAATGACGTTTGTCAATCCCGGTGTTTGCAAAAATGGGGAGAAGGCGTTCGACGTTTAGAGATGAGCCGCCGAACAACTGCTGCACAAAATCACTGACAAAATCCTGGCGGTAAACATTTTCTGGTACAATGGTTTCGATACCTGTAATCGAGGGCATCTCGCCGTTGCTCCCGTGGCTATTGAGATCGATTTCGCGTGGCGCAGAAGGCGGTCGTGCATCAAAAAAGTGGGGCGAATATCTTCACAAAGCGGACAAAATGCAAGCTCTTTTTGCCAAACAAAAAGCCCCCGAAGAATTTCGAGGGCTTGTGCAAAGCAGTATGGTATTACCGTTACCGGCTCAACCGAGATATTTGCGCAGCGGCTCCAAACGTGAACGGTGCCGCAAGCGCCGCAATGCTTTCTCTTTGATTTGGCGCACACGTTCGCGCGTGAGCTTGAAATGCTCGCCGATCTCTTCGAGCGTCAACGGGCGATCACCATCAAGGCCGAAGTAAAGCCGAATGATTTCCGCCTCGCGCGGCTTGAGGGTCGAGAGCACTTTGTCAATCTCGACTTCCAGCGACTCCTTCATCAACGTGTCATCCGGAGGCGCGTAGCGGTCGCTCTCAATGACGTCCAGCAGGCTGTTGCCTTCTTCTTCTTTGAAAGGCTCGTCAAGCGAAAGATGGCGCGCCGAGGTTTTCATCACGTCGGCAACTTCGTAAGCGGAAATTTCCATCTTGTCGGCGATTTCGTCCATGCTCGGTTCGCGGCCGAAGCGCTTTTCCAGCTCTTCGAGCGCGCGGCCGACTTTGTTAATCGCGCCGACGCGGTTGAGCGGCAAGCGCACCACGCGGCTCTGCTCGGCCAGAGCTTGCAGAATCGACTGGCGAATCCACCAAACCGCATAGGAAATAAACTTGAAACCGCGCGTTTCATCGAAACGCTGCGCCGCCTTGATCAATCCCAAATTGCCTTCGCTGATCAAATCCTGCAACGGCAGACCCTGGCCCTGATACTCTTTCGCAACGCTGATGACGAAGCGAAGATTGGCTTTCACCAATTTATCCAGCGCTTTGCCGTTGCTTTTGCGAATCAGGCGAGCCAATTCCACTTCTTCTGCCGGCGCCAGCGGCGAGTATCCGCCGATTTCTTCTAGATATTTTTCAATCGACTGTTTCGTCCGGCTTTCAGTGACTTTGCGTTTTTTTGACATATCAACTTCCAATCAATCAAGATGCTCGTGTCCCGTAGTCAGTCTCTCTAACTGTGCGAAAGGTATAGACGAAAATCCCACGAGAAAGTTTTGCGTCCGTTATGGCTAAAATTAAACGACACCCTCCCAGGGCTGCCGTGCTACAAATACAAGCTTCGAAATGGCTATGCAGAATTGATGCCGAACTTACTTCACACGCAAGCGATTTGCCCGGCGAATGGCGTTTTCGCGGCGCAAACGCTTGCGTTGGCTCGGTTTTAAATAGTACGTCGACTTTCTAAAGTCGCGCAAGACGCCCGCGCGATCACATTTGCGTTTGAAACGAACAATGGCGCGATCAAGCGATTCCTGCGATCCAACGATGACTCTGACCATATTGTCACCCCTTTCTGTTCTCTTGTTGTCCTAAAAGCCAGACAAAATCAAAAAACTTAACAATTTTAATTGCCTGACTACTCCTAAACTGCTTGGCAAGAGAAAAGTTCCCCAACCAGGCGGGCAAGATCAAAGCTAAAGTCTTTCAAATTATATAATTATATTACACTTTCGTCAACCCCGCCCAAACGGCACTCCGTCATGAGAGCACTCGTGACCAAGACGCCACAGCTTAAAGAATGGTTCTAAAAAAAGTTACGAAGTTAACTTAAAATAACTATCATTTAACTTGCCTTGATGTAACTGTAAGAAATTCCGAAAGAACAGGCCATTCGTTTGCATTTTTTTTAAGCGCGGAATATACAGCAATAAACTCTCTTTGTCAAGCTAGTGACAATTATTTATTAATTCTGAGCGTTTGTTTTTATACCGGCAAGAACACGAAGAAAGTGCTGCCGCGCCCCAACTCGCTTTCCACTTTGATGACTCCACCGTGCTCTTCGACAATTTGCAACGCCAGCGCCAGGCCGATGCCGCTGCCCTTTTCTTTCGTCGAAAAATAAAAATCAAAAATTTTTGTCAAATTCTCCCTCGGCCACCGTCTCAATGCCGATGGTGAGGCGGCCGCCGCTGGGCATGGCCTGCACCGCATTGATGAAAATATTCAAAAACACCTGGTGAATTTTGTCAGGATCGACCTGCACTCTCACCTCCGGTGTGCGATAATCGCGCTCGACGCGAATGCCTTTCTGCAGGGCCTCCGGCGCCTCCATTTTGATCAATTCATCTAACAAATCGCTCAAGCGTTGCGATGATTTCTTGAGTTTCGGCGGCCGCGCAATCAGCAAAAAGTTGCTCACCAAATCATCCACGCGGCGAATTTCGGAGGACAGGATTTGATGATAATGCTCGAGTTTTTGCGGATCGAGATCTTCTCTTGAAAATTCGCGGCGCATCAACTGCAAGTTGATCACCATGGAGTTCAGCGGATTGCGAATTTCATGCGATAGCACCGAGGACAGCTTGTTCAGCGTCTCCAGGCGCTCGGCGCGCTTCAGGCGATCCTGAAAACGGCGCAAGCGGCGTGTCATGGCGTTGAAATGCAGCGCCAGCGTGCTGATTTCATCGCGGCCCAGGCGGCGAATCTTGTGTTTCAATCCGCCCTTGGAAATCTCGGCAATACCGCCGATCAATTCATTCACCGGCTTGACGATTTGCTTGGTGTAAACGGCGGCAATCAGAGCAGCCACCAACACGCTGCCGATCATGAGCAGCAGAATCTGCAACTCCATCACGCGCGAGGGCGCGAAGGCTTCGCGCACCGGCTGCTGGATGACGGCAGCCCATTGCTGTTCGACAATCGGCGCGTACGCCGCAATCATCTCAATGCCGCTGCGATTGACATAGGTCTTGTTGCCGCTGCGCCCGGCAATGGCTTCAGCGATGATGGCGCTTTCCTCGAAACGCCGGCTTTCCAAAACCTCGCGCCGGTCGGTGTGCGCGATAAACTGCCCGTCTGCGCGAAAAATAAACGCTTCACTTTTGTTGCCCACGAGATTGCTGTCGACCAGCGCCCAAATTTCTTTCAAATCGACTTCGGCGAGCAGGTAGGCATTCACTTCATCGAAAACGACAACCGGCTCGGCAATATCCATCAGCGGCAATTTCTCACTGGAAATATATACCGGCGAGGTATAGCTCTTGTTGGTTTTGATCGTCTTTAAAACGTGTTCGCCCGTAGTGTGATGGTTGGAGGCGCCGAACGCCGTGGAACGGCTCACGCGGCCGAGGGTATCCAGCAGGGAAATTTTTTTGAAGATGGGGAATTCGCGCACGATCTTGTTGATGACGAGTTCCTGCCCGATGCGATCGTTGGTAAAAAATGCCGGGCTTTGCGCATTGATGCGCAAAATGTCGCGCGCGCGCCCCACCGTTGCGCTGATCAAAGAAGACGATCGCCGCGCCAGTTGCAGATTGCGGTCCAAAATCGTTTCGCGAATGGCCTTTTGCGCCGTGTGAATCAAAATCTGGCCGGTGATCAACAACGGAATCGTCACCAAAAAAATATGCGAGATGAGCAGGCGCGTAAACAGCCGGTGTCGCAAGGGAATTGACGGGACCTGCATATCAACATCCAACCTCAGGTTTGCAAAAATTACCGCCGGCGCGTTGCGGCAAAAGCCCGATCAACGCAGGCGCCATTCATAAAACGGCTTGGGTTTGCCGTCGCTGTCGAGATAATCCGCATAACGCGAGGCATTGATAATATGCCACACCAGCCAGGGATGAAAGAGGAACGTGGCCGGCTGATCTTCCGCCAGAATCAATTGTAACCGCATCATCGCCGTGCGAATGTCTTCGCGTTTCTCGAAATTGCGCATCACGGTCACGGTATGCTTGAATTGTTCGCTTCTATAGGCCAGAAATCCCGCGCCCGAACCGTCGCCGAAAAAATCAAGTATACTTGCCGGCGAATCGGCAAAACGATGCTGCAACAGCACGGCATCAAAGTGCCCAGCGTTGAGGGAATCGTTAAGCGCGGCAGCGCTCAACGGCTCGGGAATGACGTCGATGCCGATTTGATTCCAATCGATCTTGATTTGGCGCGCGAGTTGTTCTTTTAGCTTGACGCCTTCTTGAAAAAACAGGCGGAACTGCAGCGGCCGGTTGTTCTTGATGCGAATATGATCTTTATTCATCTTGCCCCAGCCGGCGGCTTCCAGCAGCGTGATGGCCAGACGCGGATCATACTTGATTTCTTTCACCGCCGAGGCAAAGAAATAACTCTCTTCTTCAAACGGCCCGCGGCTCAAATCGGCCTCGTTGAACAAATTTTGCCGCAAAAAATTCTTGCGATCGATGGCATGTCCGAGCGCACCGCGCACGGCCGGCTCACGCAACAGCGGATGGGAAAAATTATAACACAACAGGTCAACCGTGTTGCTGTCCGGTTTCAACGGCACGATTTGATAGCTCGGATCAGCATTTTGAATCTCCTCCGCCGACGATTTATTCGTGAGAATCGCATAATCGATTTTGCCCAACAAAATCTCGGAGATCAGGCTGCGCTCGCTGGTGAAAAAACGATATTCCACGCCGAGGGGGCGGCGAACTGGCGGAAACGAGGACGCAGGGATACCTGCAACGGAAGGCCTAAAAGCAAGAGATAATGAATAATTGCTCGATTGCACCACGGCAAACGGTTTGGCGTCCCCCTCATCCTTGACAAGATAAACGCTGTTGCGCATTTTGAGCGTGAGTTGGCGAATATCCTGCTCGCCGGTGAGCAAACCGACGACAACGCTGGGCTGCGACAACATGGTCTGTTGTGCCATTAGCGGCGTTGCTCCCGCCAGGGCTAGGAGCTTAATCATTCCCAGCCACAGCGCGAGCAGGCGCACTTCGCGCAAAGCGTTCCGGTGTGCGCCGCCCGGCCATATCCGCAGACAAACGCCTGTACCTCGCCACACAAGCTCACAGCAAAACGGCCGGCTCATCTCCAGGCGCTGAAGGTTTATCCGCGGGATTCTTGAAAACCAGGAAGGAAAATTGTATAACAGTCGTATCAATTGCCCAACGGTATCCTTTTAAAATGATGATTGGCGAAAAACATTTCTAAAGATTTCAGCGGCGCGGGCAATATCGCCGGCTGCAATACCAAGATGTGTTACCACCCGAAACGACGAACTGCCCATCGGGGTTACCCAAACCCCTTCATCTTTCAAAGCGGCAATCGCAGCCAGGCAATCAGCTTGTTTATCGGCAATCGTAATCTTGATAATATTCGTTTGCACGCTGTTCAAATTGATCAACAACGACGGGAGGCGCGCGAGTTCCTCCGCCAGCATGCGCGCATGCGCATGATCTTCGCGCAGCCGCTCGTAGTGATGTTCCAGCGCATAAATCGCAGCGGCCGCCAAAATGCCGCACTGGCGCATGCCGCCGCCGAACATCTTGCGGAAACGCCGCGCCGTTTCGATAAACTCCTTTGTGCCGGCCAGCGCCGAGCCGGCAGGCGCGCCCAGTCCTTTCGAAAAACAAACCGACACGGAGTCAAAAAAAGCGGCGTAGGTGCGCGGCGCAACGCCGCTGGCAACACTCGCATTCCACAAGCGCGCGCCGTCCAGATGCATGCGCAAGCCGTGAACTTTAGCTAACGCAGAAATTTCCTGAATGCGCGCCAGCGGCCAAATCACGCCGCCGGCCAGGTTGTGTGTGTTCTCCAAAACAATCAGGCGCGTGCGCGGAAAATAAAACGTTGCCGGGCGTATGGCTTCCTGAACTTGCGCCGCTGTGATGACGCCCGCATCGCCCGGCAAAGGCCGGGTGGAAACGCCGCTCAAAGCCGCGGCGCCGCCCACTTCATAATCCAAAAAATGCGAAGCCGCTTCGCAGATAATCTCATCGCCGGGTTGCGTCTGGCATCGAATGGCCAATTGATTAGCCATTGTGCCGCTGGGCACAAACAGCGCGGCTTCTTTGCCCAGCAGATGCGCAATCCTCTCTTGCAGGCGATTCACCGTAGGATCTTCGCCATAGCCATCATCGCCGACTTCTGCCGCTGCCAGGGCTTGCCGCATCGCGGGCGTGGGCTTGGTTACCGTGTCGCTGCGAAAATCAATAATAGACATGGGGTTTTGTCTCTTAAAAAGCCGTTTACGTTATTGGTTTTCGCCCAAACTTGCAAGGGAAATCTCCCCGCATGATCCTCTCTTGTTTCTCAGTTTAATTTCATTATATTCACCAACACTTTTTTGATGGATGATAATGTGGTTTGACTGTACCTCAAGACTGCCAACCGATGTTTGCAACCTCGGTGTGACTACGGCAATACACGGCACTCTAACCGGAGAAAAGCGTGCAATTTTCAACGTTCATGCGCTTTGTCAAACTCGAGCATACACTGTTTTCGTTGCCGTTGATTTTTAGCGGCGCCATCCTGGCCGCCGGCGGCAAAATTTCACTGCGCCTGACCGGCTTGATGCTGTTGGCGGCCGTGGGCGCGCGCACAGTTGCGCTCGCACTCAATCGCATGATCGATCGTCACCTCGACAAACAGAATGCGCGCACCGCCGTGCGCGAGCTGCCCGCCGGGCGCATGACGATCATGCATGCCTGGCTGGTGCTGCTCGCCGGCTTGATTTTATATTTTGTCAGCGCCGAATTGATTGGAAGATTCTGCTTGCTGTGGTCGCCGTTGCCGCTCGCGATCTTTGTTTTCTATCCTTACATGAAACGCTTCACCCCGCTGGCGCATTTCGGCGTTGGCCTGGGATTGGCGATGGCGCCGCTGGCGGGTTGGGTGGCGGTTACGCAATCGCTTGACAATCTCATGCCGGGATTTATCCTGGGTTTATTCACGCTGCTGTGGGTTGCGGGTTTCGATATCATATATGCAACATTAGACGAGCAATTTGACCGCCAGGCGAATCTCTACTCGCTGCCGGCTGTGTTCGGCCGCAAACGCGCCCTCGCAATTTCGGGACTCTTGCACGTTTTGGCTTTTCTGGTCTTGCTCGCGATTTTCATGCTTTATCTTCGCACACTTGCCGCAGCGCCGCTGCTGGCGGGCGCAGGATTCCTGTTGTATCTCGAACATGCCAAAGCCAACGACGTTGAGTTGGCTTTTTTTAAAATTAATGCCGTCCTGGGTTTCGTGGTTTTTGCCATGGTCATTGTCGGAGTCAGTTTTCGATGAGAATTGCGATCGGCCTCACCGGCTCCTCGGGCGCAGTTTACGCCGTCGAGTTTTTGAAACAATGCCCGGGCGACAAATATTTGGTCGCGAGTAAATGGGGCAAAGTCGTGTTGCACGATGAAATGGGGTTGAGCGAGCGCGATCTGCAGCCGCATGTCAAAAAAATTTTTTCGAACGATGATCTGCATGCGCCGCTTGCCAGCGGGTCGAATAGTATCGACGCTTTCGTTATTATTCCCTGCACCACGTCAACTTTGGGTAAAATCGCTTCGGGCATCGGAGATACCCTACTGACTCGCACCGCGCAAGTCGCGCTCAAAGAACGCTTTCGCATGGTCCTGTGCATTCGCGAAACTCCTTTGTCGTCATTAGCGCTGGAACAATGCCTCAAACTTTCGCGCGACGGCGTGATCATCATGCCGATTTCGCCGCCGCTGTATTTTTTGCCCAAAACGGTCGACGAGTACGTGAGAGCCTACGTCGATAAAGTGCTGGGCGTCATTGGCGTGCGCGCCAGTCGTGGCTGGCGCGCGGAAGAGTTGGAATGAGCGCCGGCCGCCTGATTGATGGCCTTGCGTTGTTCTCAAAAATCTGATCAATCCGGGAGTTGTAATGAACCGTTTTCAAAATCTAAGCCTTGACGATTTTCGTGCAGCATTGACGCGGCCGCAGATCAGCAGCATGCAAATTATTCAGGCTTTTCTGGCCTTTGGCGTTGTGCTCTTTGCCGGGGTCGTGATACTCCTATACGCTTCCCTGGGCTCGCCGGAAAGGGAGTTGCCGCAAGATTTTGCCGTGCAAACCATCTGGCTCATGACCGTCGTTCATCTCGTGCTGGCGGTTATCATTTATCTGGCAGCGCCGCGCATTGAAAATCTTATCTACAAACAAGCAAAAAACAATACGGCTGCGAGTGCAACCGCGATACCGCTCGCCGTGCAGGCGTTGGGCGTGATGAGAACGGCTCGCATCGTTCGCCTGGCTTTGTATGAAGGCGTGGCGCTGTTGGGTTTGGTGATATGCTATCTGGCGATGACGATGAACGTGCTTGTTGCGCATCCCCTCTATTGGGTGAATGCCGCAACCGCGGTGACCATGATCGCTTATGTTATATCGACTTTTCCAAATGCGGAGCGGCTTACAACTATTTTCCACGAAAAGCTGAGACAGGCGAGTTGAGATATGAATTCGGTAAAGTCCGGTCCGGCGGATCGCCTTTAAGAAATCAAAGAGGCGCATGTTAACGGCCGTGAAATTTTACCAAGAGCTGCGCTCAGGCTCTTCGTTGCCGCTGATTATCAGCGCAAGCGATGGCAATAAATATGTCGCCAAGCTTTGCGGAGCGGGAGACGGAATTTTGGCAAATGTGGTCGAATGGCTTGCCAGCAAGCTGGGAACGTTGCTGCACCTCCCCGTCATCAGCCCGGTGTTTTTGGCAATACCCAAAACTCTCGATGATGCTTCATGGGATCCTGAAATCCGGGAACTCTTGCAAAAAAGTATCGGCGTTAACTTGGGCCTACCGTATCTGGAAAAGGCGGAGACGTATAGCGAGCGCGCCGCGCACACCGTGGACGAGAACCTTAAGGACGAAATTTTTCTCTATGATCTTTTTCTTCTAAACATTGACCGCAACCCTGCGAACCCCAATATGATCATTCATCAGGGCGAACTCCGGTGCCTGGATTATTCTTCTGCGCTGATGATCAGAGGCGCCCTCACGCGGGAGAACTACCGCGAGCATGTCCTGTTGCGCCACCTGAAACGGCACCCGTTTTATCGCTCGCCCATCATGCCCTATCCTTTCATCAACAAACTCAGACAAGTCGCCGACAGCGACATTTCTCAAATCGTCAGTGAACTGCCGGACGAATGGCTCAAACCATTGCAGATCGCAGCCGCGGCGAGTGAAGCCAAGGAGATTATTCGTGCACGCTTGATCGCCAAAAAGAATCACGGTGAAGTGTTGCTGCGCATGCTGGATATGCTGAGAATCGTGAAACACGAAACCGAGGAAGAACGGCACGCGAGAAGCTTGCAGAATCGACTGGCGTTCGAACAAAAACACGGAAAGATATAATAAATCGAACGTGACCATTCAGAAGTTTTTTAAATAGTCAGATATTCTGGGACATAATCGCTTGCGCCTTTATCACCGGTACGCACAAAGATTTATGAAGCGCAACGCAAGTTGATCAGCAAAAAGGTTCAGACGCAATGGCGTCGCTAAACGCTCTGACCAAAGATTTTCTTCGCTTGAGCCAGGATTTTCCGAGCAAATCACTGGTGCGCTGGCGCAATTGGCAGCGCCGCCTCGGCCCGGCTCGCATCCTGATGGCCAGCTTTGGCGGCCTGATTTTGCTCGGCACATTTTTATTGACGCTCCCCGCCGCGTCCCAGGGCGATCCTGTCGGCTTTATTGATGCGCTGTTCACGGCCACCTCTGCCACCTGCGTCACCGGATTGACGGTGGTGGACACCGGCAAGACATTTTCACTCTTCGGCCAGAGCGTCATTCTTGCGTTGATTCAACTGGGCGGCCTCGGGTTGATGACGTTCTCATCATTCTTCATGTATCTCTTGGGCGGAGGCCGCCTTTCGTTGGGCGGCCGAGATATTTTACAAGAGACGCTCAGCCAGGGGCCGATGCAAAACTTGAAAGCGCTGCTCAAAACCGTTTTTCTCGCGACGGTCGTGATCGAAATTACCGGCGCGTTGTTGTTGACTCTGTGTTTTCTGCGGGATATGCCCGTCACTTCGGCGTTTTACTACGGGGTATTTCATGCCGTTTCAGCATTCTGTAACGCGGGTTTTGCGCTCTATGTCGACAATCTTGAAGCCTTCAAAGGCAACGCGCTGTTTAATTTCACCATCACCTCGCTCATTATTTTGGGCGGGCTGGGCTTCGTTGTCATTTTCGAGATCAACCGCAAACGCCAGCGTCCCCAGTACCATTTGTCGCTGCATGCGCGGCTCGTGTTGCGGATGACGGCCGGCCTGATCATTGCCGGCGCCGTGGGCATCTTTGTGCTCGAGATCACAAACACATTGGAAAAGTTGCCGTGGGGTGAGAGGATTTTATCCTGCTATTTTCAATCTGTCACCGCGCGGACTGCCGGCTTCAACACCCTGAGCGTGGGCACGCTGACAGATGCGACTTTACTCTTACTGATTGCATTAATGTTCATCGGCGCCTCGCCCGGCTCGTGCGGCGGCGGCATCAAAACCACGACGGGCGCGGTTTTGCTGGCGTTCATTCGCGCGCGCTTTCGCAACGAGGAGAACGTTCACCTGCTGCATCGCCGCATTCCGAGCGATGTTCTGGCGCGGGCCATTTCCGTTGTCTTTTTTTCCGCCGCGCTCATCATGATTTTCACGTTCTTACTTTTGCTTTCTGAAGCCGCCAGCATTTCGCATCAACAAAGCCGCGGCATTTTCTTGGAATTGTTTTTCGAAGTCACTTCGGCGTTTGCCACTGTCGGCTTGTCAACCGGCATCACGTCCAGCCTCGCGCCGCTGAGCAAGCTGTTGATCACGCTGGTGATGTTCATCGGCCGCCTGGGCCCGTTGACCGTTGCCATTGCCGTCGGCAAAGAAGCAAAAACGCTCTTCACCTATGCGCAGGAAAACGTCTTGATTGGATAAGCATTAAACCTGTATCTGAATTTTTAGAAGGGGCTTTACATGCGAAGTTTTGCAGTTATTGGACTGAGCAGTTTCGGCTATCATCTTTGCAAAAATCTTTCCGAATTGGGCGCGCCGGTAATGGCGATTGACGTGGACGCCGAGAAAATCGACGACATCAAACCGTTCGTGCAAAAGGCCGTGGTCGCGGATGCGAAAGACAAGGACACGCTCAAGAGCCTGGGGATGGAAGATATCGATGTCGTGGTGGTGACGGTGGGCGAGCCGATCGAAGTAAGTATTCTCATCACACTTTATTTGCGTGAAATCGGCGTGAAAGAAATCATCGCCAAAGTCATTACCGAAGATCACGCCAAAATTTTGGACAAGCTCGGCGTCAGCAGTGTTGTGTTCCCGGAACGCGACATGGCGAAGCGCATTGCCTATACGTTGCGACGCTCGATTTTGCTCGACTATGTGTCGCTGGGCGAGGGTTACAGCATCGTCGAAATGGGCGCGCCCTCAGACTGGCTCGGCAAGCCGCTGGCCGCGCTCGACGTGCGCCGGCAATACAACATTCAAATCATCGTGATTAAAGATGTGTTGTCCGACAAAGTCGTGATTATTCCCGGCGGCGATTACGTTCTCAAAGACAGCGATATTTTGGTTATGGTGGGCCGCGACGAAGATTTGGAGCAGGTGGAAAAGCTTTAGTATTGCAAGAATCGCAATTGTGCGAATAAAGCAAAGTTTTCTCCAACAGATGAATGTGGCCACCAGCGTTTGAGCCATCCGTCGGCAGATTCTACCCGTGGGAAATTTCCTTCAGTGGTTCCGGTATCTTCGCCGTGCGCAAAGCCAGCCGCTGGCGCACTTTGAGATACAACCAACTGCCCAACACGACGCCGAAGCCATCAGCAACGGCATCTCGCCAATCCATGTGCCGCCCCGGTACGAAATGCTGATGGACTTCATCAAAAATTCCGTAAAGCGCGCCGATGCCGATCGCCAACAAAAACAAGAGAGTTGTGCTTGTGCCAGTCTGTGTTTGCGCCAGCGCACGCATCAACAAAAAGCCGAGCGGCATGTAGATCAACAGATGCGCCCACTTGTCGTCCCAGTCCGTCAACCGCATCGGCGGATCAAAGTCCGGTATCGAAGATTGTATAAACAAAACCGCCGCCCACAAAATCGGGGCGCGATAATTTTTCCAAAGCCACGCAACGTTTTCGTTAAATTTCATGAAACCCAACTTGAATCTATTTGGTACGGTTCGACAGCTCATCTCTGCCTGCCGGTAAAATCAACCTTTCTGCATGCGCAAAAATGCCTGCGGCACATGCTGCAGAATATCGCCGGCCAGCATGCTCCACATGCCCAGTTCTTCGCACGCCAAATCACCGGCGAGGCCGTGCAAGAACACACCCAGCCCGGCCGCGGCCGCCGGTTCTAGTCCCTGTCCCGCCAATCCCGCAATCAAGCCGGTCAAAACATCGCCGCTGCCCGCTGTGGCCATGCCGGCATTGCCGGTGGAATTGATCATCACTTCTTGCGTAGGCAACGCAATGAGGCTGGGCGCGCCCTTCAATACCAGAATCTGGCCAAACTCTTGCGCCGCTTGGCGCGCGACGGCAATCGCGTCGTTTGAGATTTCATTCTTTGCCACTGCGAGCAAGCGGCTCAACTCTCCGGGATGCGGCGTTAAAATGAGAGAGGCGCGGCTCTTGCGAATCGCGTTGACGTCTCCGGCTAACACATTCAAACCGTCAGCGTCGAGCACAACGGTTTTATCAGAAGTGGCCAAAATTTTCCTGACCAACTCACCGGTTGCGGGCGCAACACCCAAGCCCGGACCAATTACTATGACATCCGCCCACGACAAGCGTTCGGCAAGAAGCTCAAAAACGCCTGGCGCAATTTTACCGTCCTGCTCCGGCAGCGGCAATTTGATCACCTCGGCGGTCGCGGCTTCCAAACTTGGGAGCAAGGATTGCGGAGCAGCAAGTACCACCAAACCCGCGCCGGCGCGGAGCGCAGCCGTGGCGGTTAGCCGGGCGGCGCCGCCAAAACCAGTGGAGCCGGCGATGACTAAAATTTGGCCAACGCGGTTTTTGAAAGCATCTCGTGGCCGCTGCGGCAGCCATTTTTTCATTATCTCCGGCGCCAGCCAATACGTGTGACACGCCGCGTGTTGATAGGCGCTCGCCGGAAAACCGATATCCGCGACATGCAATTCACCGGCATACTCGCGGGCCGGCGAAAACAGCAAGCCGGTTTTGCGCGCGCCAAATGTCACAGTCAATGCAGCTCGTATGCACGGCCCATCAACTGCGCCGGTGTCCGTGTTCATACCGGTGGGCAAATCAACCGCGAGAATCGGGCGCCCGCTTTGATTGAGGTGATGCACCGCGTCAGCAAGCAGGCCGGTGAGACTGCCACGCACGCCAGTGCCGAGCAAGGCGTCGATAACAACATCAACGCCGGCGAGATCGGGCATCGCATCAACAGCTTGAAGAGATTGAACGCGATAACCGAGGGCGGTGAGTAACGTGAAATTCGCCGCAGCATCGCCGCGCAAATTCTCCGGGTTTCCCAACAAAAACGTGTCACATGACACCCCGGCCTCGCTCAGCAACCGCGCCACCACAAAACCGTCGCCGCCGTTGTTGCCTTTGCCACAAAAAATCGCGGCGCGTTTGCCTGGCAACGGTTGCCAGCGCTGTCGAATAATCTCAAATGTTGCGCGCCCGGCATTTTCCATTAATACGCGCCCGGGCAGGCCGAGCGTGGCAATAGTGAAGTGATCGACAGCCTGCATTTCCTGCGCGGTAACAGCGTGCGGCAAATCATGCAACAGATTAGAAAAAGACATGACAGTCACTCAAAACATGATCTCACAAGTATCAACTAGTAAACTGTTACCTTAATTTTTTGTAGTCCCACCCCCTTGTACCCCCTTGTGGGGTGCTATTGCAGCCAATAAATTCGCGGGTTGGAACAATGCCCCACAAGGGGGCAGGACTACGAAATCATGGTAACAGTGTACTAGACGAATGCGCCGTTAGACTGTTATCCTGAAAGAACGCTATGAAGCACTCAGCGCCATGATCAAACATTCACAAGCTCCTTTCAGGATGACAGCGGGGATATATTTTCGAGAATTATAGTGTACTAAGGTTTTACTTTTGCCGGCGTGACGGCATTGCGGCACTGGCCGGTTTGCTCGAACTCCGTGATATTCGCGAGCGTCGTTTCAGCAATGTTGGTGAGCGCTTCCTGCGTGAAAAACGCCTGGTGGCCGGTGATAATGACATTCGGAAACGTGAGCAAACGGGCAAACACATCATCTTGAATCATGCGATTCGACAAATCTTCAAAAAACATGCCCGCTTCTTCTTCATAAACATCCAATCCCAGCGCGCCAATTTTACCGGACTTCAGAGCGTGAATCGCGGCGCCGGTGTCAATCAACGCGCCGCGGCTGGTGTTGATCAACATCGCGCCGGGCTTGAAATGCCGCAACGATTGCGCAGCGATCATATGATAGGTTTCCGGCATCAGCGGGCAATGCAGCGTCACAATGTCGGATTCTTCCAGCAATTCAGACAGGGCAACATATTGCGCGCCTAACGCAATACACTCGGGATTGGGAAAGGGATCGTAAGCCAGCAAGTGGCAACCGAATCCTGCCATGATTTTTGTCACCGTCGCGCCGATTTTTCCCGTGCCCACAATGCCGATCGTGCGGCCGTGCAAATCAAACCCGAGCAAACCTTCCAGCGCAAAATTGCCTTCGCGCACGCGCGCGAAAGCGCGATGAATCTTGCGATTCAGGGCCAGGATCAACCCCACGGTATGTTCCGCCACCGCATAAGGCGAATATGCCGGCACACGCACAACGGCAAGACGCAACTCGTGCGCCGCATTCAAATCAACATGATTAAAGCCGGCGCTGCGCAATGCCAGCAAACGAACGCCCTGCTGTGCGAGTTGCTGCAAGACGCTTGCATTGAGCCGATCATTGACAAACGCGCAAATGCCTTCGACGTTCACGGCCAGACGGCTCGTTTCTTCCGTCAAGCGCGGCTCGAAAAAAGTGAGTTGGTGTTGGTGAGGTTGATTGGCCGCGCTGAAAAAATGGCGATCATATGGTTTCGTGCTGAAAAAAGCGATCTGCACGTTTTTGTCTCCTTGCCAGTGACAAGCGCCGCGGAGCAGCAATTGGCATTCTTGCAGCACAGTGAATTATGCCAATAAGTGATGAACTTCTCAAATTCAGAATATAATTCTGACCGTTTCTTGCCCACGATAGAGCTTTGTCGGCTGTTTCTTCAATCAGTTGAATTTTCCTGGTTGCGGCTCGCGCGTTGGGTCATTTCTCAAAAACAACTACAGCAGAAGCGTAATGATCGGAATGCGTCAGACTGACGTGAATGTTGATGTTGGCCAGGCGCGCTTGCATGCGGGCGCTCAAAATCGGGATCGGTTTGCCGGCGGCGTCGTTTCCAATGGAAAAATCCTGCCACGAAAAACGTTCGTCCCAGCCCGTGCCCAGAGCCTTGGCAAAGGCCTCTTTCGCAGCAAAGCGCGCGGCATATGAAGCGGCGCGAGACACACGGGCTTCGCATTGCGCGATTTCCTCCGGGGTGAACACTCTGGCAAGAAAGCGCTGTTCCCAGCGCGCCAGCATCGTTTCCATGCGCGCCACTTCGACCAGGTCGATGCCAATGCCACAAATCATGAATTCATACTCCCGTCCCGCATTGTCATTTTAAAGATTGCCGCGGCGTTTGTTTTTGTGCGGCGGGTGGCGGCCCCGCCTTTTCGCTTGATTGTTAGACGATTTTCAATTAGATTCTTCGGCAAAAAATCCGAGAATCTTCGCGAGCGCTATGGCGACCCCCAAATCCGACGCACCCCTGATCGCAAAAGCATTGACGGGCGACCAAAAGGCATATGCCGATCTGATGGCGCGGCATCGCGGCCCGCTTTATAATCTGCTCTACAACATGGTGCATAATCGCGAAGAAACCGAGGATTTGCTGCAAGAATCCTTCATGAAGGCGTTTACCGCGCTGCACACCTTCAACAAGGAATTCGCCTTTTCCACCTGGCTCTACAAAATCGCGATCAACACCACCATCGATCATCTGCGCAAGAAGAAACTGCAAACCTATTCCATCGACAAGCCGATTCAATCCAAAGAAGGCGAACTGAAGCGCGAGTACGCCGACG
>SZPB01000205.1 GCA_030263535.1 Cytophagia bacterium CHB2 | reverse complement strand
TAAACGAGTTGATCGATTTGTTTGTCTGTGGCTTCGATTTGGCGCTGCAGGGCGGTTTTGTCGTGGCCGACTTTGGCGGCGGCAAGTTGTTGGTGCAGGGCGAGCATGCGTTCGACCAAGGCCACCATGCGGTCGTGGCGGGTTTTGTCGGCGGGGTCAGAGAAGTTGATCGTGCGGATTGGAATGTTACGAATCACTTTAGCGTCATAACCATACCATCCACCGCGAAAATTCGTTGATATTTGTTTATGGTAGTAATCAACAGCCTTTGAATTTAGCAAACCAAGGATATACAAATACTCGCTCTGGTTAAGAATAATCCCATAGCCGCCCGCCGCTCCGCCTGGGAAACAAGCTTTTCCCAATTCATCAAAACAGTAATTTGCAGATGGATTCAAATCAGCCGTCAGTATTTTGGCATTTGAGACAACCTCAAGCGCTTGATTGCGACTATAACAATACCATTGTTCTCCGGCCCAACGCCCCTTTTCACGTTTAGCCAAAATTTCCTTGCACGATCTTAGGTACTCAGCAGTCTTTGGCGCTTTTGCAGAGATTTCTCTCCATCCAATTAAAGTGCCATCTCGATAAGGAAAGATCACGAAACGCGAATTTTTATGTAAATAGTAACGTTTCATTTCGCCCGATTTATATAAGGGCCGAAGGTACTTTGTTTCGATATGAATCACTGACTCCAGAGCTTTGGAGTAATATTTCCCGTTAGAGTGTTCTTCTAAAATGAAGACTGAATCCGCACCAGTTTTGAAACCCTGAAATATTCTTTGAGCCACATCACCCAGCTTTACAGGCATGCGGCCAAACTTTTCAAATAAATCTGCACCTCTTCCCACCGCAAAATTCCATTCCGCCGAAGCAATGCTGGACGCAGCGATTTTACCTTCGACAGCTTTGTTTTCGATTCGCCAACTTTCAACATCATCAATTTTCACAAAGTGACACTCGTCACGTCCGGCTTTATCCAAAAACAACAAGCATGTGTAAGTCGTCGCGCCGGCGAAAATTTGTTGATCACCAAAATGAACGACATGCGAGAGATGCTTGCCTTTGGCAATCAACGCACGCAGTGCTTCACCATATTTGGCATTAAAGAATTTGTGCGGGAGAATAAAGCCCAATCGTCCGCTCTTGTTCAATAATCCCAATCCCTTTTCGACAAACACAACATAGATATCGTAGTTGCCGGCACTGGCAGCTTGGTAGCTTTGTTTATAAACTTCAACCTCCACCGGCGCCCATTCTTTCATGGTTTGAATACGAATATACGGCGGATTCCCAATCACCGCATCAAATCCGCCCGCATTCATGATCTCCGCAAACTCGGCTTGCCAATCAAACGCATTGATGCGCAGGCGTTCTTCGTCATCGATTAGATTCAACTGCTGCTCGTAAAAATCCGGGCCAATCAGCGAGTTGCCGCATTTGATGTTGCTGCTGAGATCGGGCAGGGCGCGCTCGTGAAAGAATTTGAGCTGCTGGGAAATGGTTTGTTCGTTCTCGCCTTCCAAAACTTTCAACAACAGCGACAGCTTGGTCACTTCCACGGCTTGCGGGTCAATATCCACCCCGAAAATATTGTTGAGCAAAATGCGCTTGCGCTCGGCGGTGGTCAAACGCCAATCGCCCTTGCCGGCTTGATACAATTCCGGGCGCTTGCCGGCAGCGTGTTTCTCCGGCCCGTCGTTCACGTACCAATCGCGGTGCCAATCGAGCAAATATTGATATGCGCCGATCAGAAACGAGCCCGAGCCGCACGCGGGATCTAAAATTCGTAGCGGCGCACGGCCGTGCGCCCCAACCCCGGCAACCTGTTTCGGGATTTTGCCTTCCAATAATTTTCCCACCGTGTTCTTGACAATGTAATCGACGATGTAGGTGGGCGTGTAATAAACCCCTCCGGCTTTCTTCACCTCGGGCTTGTCTTCCACTTTGGCTTGATGGCCGGAGGTAAGGCGAATCACTTTGCCGAGAAACTGTTCATACACCTGGCCGAGAATATCCGCGGGCAGCACGGAGAATTCATAGGGACTGTCGGGATAATACAGGCTGCGAATGATGTCTTTGAGCGGCTTGTCATCGATTTGCAAACGCAGCGTCAGCTCGTCAGGCTCTTCGCGGCGGTCTTTTTCCTTTTGAAAATGAAAAATGCCGGAGTTGTAGCGTTCGTCAGCGCGATGAAACAAATCGCGCAAACGCGGATACACGCGCTCGCCGTTGAGCAGGGCTTGCAGCGCGCCGTAATCTTCGATGCCGCGATCTTCGCAAATGCGCAAAAAGATGAGGCGGTCAATGGTGCGCTGCACGCTGAAATTCAATTCGCGCTGCGTGAGCTTGGGATTGCGCAAGGCAATATTTCTGGCCAGCGCCTCACGCCAGCTTTCGATTTCCTTGAGAAAAGCGGCATCAACTTCGGCCGTGCCTTTTTTGGCTTTGGTGGTTTCCGCATATTTATCGAACGCGCCTTCGAGCACAGCCTGTTTGGAAAAAACGCGGCTGATCTCTTCCCAGCGCGCGGCATAGTCTTGATAATTGAGAAAAAGTATGCGACCCACCGCCGGCTTGTCGTTTTTCGCGGGCCGCACGCGGCAATCATACACCGCGAATTCTTCAAAGTCGGTGAGAATGCTGAGCGGCAGTTTGGCGGACCAGGCATAGCGCCGCAATTGAAACGCGGGACTGACTTCGTCTTTGAGATTGACGGCGGGCTTTTTGGCTTCCACGAAGAATTTGCGCGTGCCGCCGATGCGAAAGCAATAATCCGGCGCTTTGGTGGCCCCGCCGATTTTGATGGCGTCTTCGTGAATCACATCTTTGTAGGCTTCGGCAAAACCCTGTTTGTTGTCCACGTCCCAGCCCAGCGCGGCAAAGAAGGGATCGATGAACTCGCGGCGGAGCTGGGTTTCGTTGTAGGCGTTGGCTTGATAGGTTTCGCGATTGCGCTCAAAGCGCGCGAGGAGGTCGAGGATGGCGTCAGGAGCTTGTTCAGTGGTCACGGTTGATCCCCGTTCAATGGCCGGAAAGATGCAAATGGTTGACGAATTTGTTTTAGATTGGAATTTCTTTGTAGCTGCCGGGGGCGACTGTTTCGGCTGCAGCCTGAATAGCATCAACTCGAAGTTGAATACGTGGCCAAGAAGTTGAAAGAAGAATGAGAACGGCGAGCCGCCGGCCGGAAATATCTTGTTGGTAGCGCAAGTTCTGGTCCGTCGTTATCAAGAGTTGATAACCCTCATTCTCGGCGGCGAAGAGTAACTCGCCATTCGACAACTTTGACCACCCCCGCTCATAAGCTAGATCGACGTCGTGTTCTGCAAGATATCGGCGTAGTGGTGCTGGTGTGCCCTGATCGAATAAGATTCTCATTGGTCGAGGGGTTCGGTTAGCTGCGCAATTTCATAATCCAAGATCGCTTCCACTTGCGCACGCTGAACGCCGGGAAACCAGGTTAGAAATTGATCGATCGAGGCTCCATCCTTGAGATTTTCAAAAAGGGCAGACACGGGCACCCGGGTGCCGCGAAACACCCATGCACCGCTGACGCGCTCGGGATGGCGTTCGACTGCCTCAGAATTTCTCCAGTCTTTCATCGTATAGCCTCATGCGTATTGGAGATCGTTTCAACAAGATATCTTTGCACGGCACGCAAAAGATAACTTATTGAGTTGATGAAAGCAACACCCGCAACCCCTCCGGCGCCAGACGATGATTTTCATCGAATGCCTCGAGCGCTCGCCAGGTGGCGCGCAACGGGTCGCCGTTCGCTTCACGGCCATGCAATGCCGGCAGGGCGTAGACGGATTCCTCCACAAAGCGGCCGTCATAGACAAAAACGATTTCATGCTTGGGCGCGCCGTTGACATTGAAGATGCTCTCAAGCACGCCCAACAGTAAATATGCCACCCTTGCAGGGTTTTATCCTGCTCTTTTGGGCTATCTTTCTATAATCATTTCATCCCTGCGGGATTGTCGGCTCGGAAAATCCCGCAGGGATGTCATGATTATAGTCATTTGACGTTTTTTTCTTCATGAAACCACGAAGTGGTGACATAATTTCGCGGCTCAATGAAAGGGCGATTTTGAAACACCTGCTTTTGTGAATTGCTCCCGTTTCATTGAATCTGTCTCATTCCAATTGCCGATGAATGAATGCCGTGCCCTTTTGCTGGGCGGCACCTTGTTCCATGACCCGTTTCAGCTCCGGGGCGATCTTGGTTTTGTAATAGTGCAGGGCGTCTTCCTCGCACGCAAAGACTTCGTCATAGCGATATTCCTGCGGCTCGCCGCGGCATTCGATGTTGCCCCACGAGTGAACGAAAACGACAAAACCGCGGGCTTCGGGGTCATAACGCACGCCGACCTTCATGCGCAGAGCGTACGGCATGTCGGCGCGATTGGGAAGGCCGAGCGTGGCTTGATCTTTGGGCAAACAGCAGTTTTTGTATTTCTTCCCCGAACCGCAGTGACACGGCACGTTGCGACCAATTCTTTCCATCGGCAGCCTCCAAATTTTAGTTTAGAGGTTTGGCTTTGCTACCGGACACTTTTCAGAAATAGGACTTTTAGCCACTGATTTACACGGATCTACACGGATTTCAGACGCTTCAGAGATTTTTTGAAAGAAACTATTACAAGACATAGAAAAAAATCAGTGAAAATCCGTGTTCATCCGTGGCTAAAGAAAAAGTGTCTGGTAGCAAGAGGTTTGGCTTTTCAAAGCCAGTTTAACACGAGAAAACAGAGTGAACGGAGATTTTCTTAAACCTGAATTATTCTTAACAACGATGGCACCACGACCCAAAGCTTTGATTTTTGATAAGCACGAACACTTGACGGCAAAAACTCAGTTTTTTACCGCCACGGTTTAAAAAGTTTTTGTTCTTCGTGCCTTTGTGCCTTCGTGGTTGAGGTTTTATGAATAATTCAGGTTAAGGGGGGTATCTCCGTTTTCTCTTTGTATAACCCATTGCTTGGGGCATAAGAACTGCTAGCCGGCTCCACCTCCTCGGTCACACATTGAAGCGAATATTCAAAATATCGCCGTCTTTCACGACATACTCTTTTCCTTCCAACCGCAGCAGGCCTTTGTCGCGGCAGGCGTGCATGTTGCCCTGCGCAATGAGATCTTCGTAATGCACGGTTTCAGCGCGGATGAAGCCCTTTTCGAGATCCGAGTGAATCACGCCGGCGGCTTGTTGCGCTTTAGTGCCGCGCCGGATCGTCCACGAGCGGCATTCATCTTCACCCACCGTAAAAAATGAAATCAAGCCGAGCAATTCATACGAGGTTCGAATCAGCTTGTGCAGCGCCGGCTCTTGAATGCCCAAATCTGCCATGAACACGGCCGCATCTTCTTCGCTCAATTCTGAGATTTCAAGCTCGATTTCCGCGCTCAATGAGGTCAAGGCGCAATGCGGCGTTAAGTGAGAAGCGAGGCTCTTTTCGATTTCCGCGGCTTGCGCAATCTTGCTCTCGGCGATGTTGATGACATAGAGCAAGGGCTTGAGCGTGAGAAACTGATAGCCGCGAATCATCTTTTCCTCGTCCGGGTGCATTTCCATTTCACGCAGCGGCTTCTCCTGCTCGAGCTGCTGTTGAAAACGTTTCATCAACGCCAGTTCCCGCGCCTGCTGCTCGTCCTTGATTTTCGCCAGGCCTTTTTCCAGGCGCTCGATGCGCGTCTCGACTACGCTGAGATCACTGATCAAAAACTCGCTGTTGATGAAGCGAATGTCCTGATTGGGATCGATGCGATTGAGCGGATGCGGCGCCAATTCATTCTCGAAATCGCGCACCACGACCATGATGGCATCGACATTTTTGAGATTCGCCAAAAATTGCGCGGACAACGCCAGCGGCTTATCGCCGCCGCTGTCAACGCCCTGCACTTTGACATACTCGATCACCGCGTTGACTTTTTTCTTGGGATTGAACATCGCGGTCAAGCGATCGAGACGTTCATCCGGCACTTTCACCACGCCGCGCTCCATCTCCGGTTTGTGAAAACCGGCTTCCGTGCTTTTGTGCTTGAGCAGCGTGGAGAAGATTGTGGTTTTTCCTGCAAAGGGCAGGCCGACAATTCCGATTTGCATATGACTTTCCTGGTTGAAGGTGAGGCTATGATCATGAGCCGGTCAAGGCTTTGTTTGTAGATTTAGGTTGCTCCTTGGTGAACCACGAAACAAACGAAAAAGCTTTTTTCTCGTGGGCTGTTACTCTGATTTCGTAGTCCTGCCCCCTTGTGGGGCATTGATGCGACCCGCGAATTTATTGGCTCCGACAACGCCCTACAAGGGGGCGAGACTACAAAAATTAAGTTACCAGTATACTCGTACGCTGTCACCTTGATCTATACGAGCGGTTCATCTGAAATGTCATCCGGGCGGGATCTTGTGAAGTACTCGGCATAATGCCTGTAACTTCACAAGCTCCCTGGATGACAAGCAAGAATGGATGTCTTTTTCAAGACAACAGTGTACTCGTTGCAGTGTTGGCGCCGGGTTGCGTTATCGACGCTGAGGCGCATTTTCCATTGCGGTTCGAATCACTTCCTGCTCGGTGATAATCAGGTCAACACGCTGATCGTGGGGCGCGACCGGAACCTCCTCCACAATTTGCAGCGCGAACGCCAGGCCGATTTTGAGCGCTTTTGTTTCTGCGAGAAACTGATCGTAGTACGCCCGGCCGTATCCCAAACGGTTTCCGCTGCGATCGAAAGCGAGTCCCGGCACGAAAATCACATCGACGTGCGTGTTTGCCGGAATCGACTGCACTCCCGGGCCGGACGAGGGTTCGAGAATGCCGAGCGTTCCGGGAACCAGGGCCGCAAAATCGGAAATGAAATAATGTTCCAATTGTGATTTGTCCGGCGGCACGCGCGGCACAGCAACACGCTTGCCTGCGGCGAACGAGGCCTTTATGATTGCATGCGTATCAACTTCATCGCGCCACGAGACAAAGGTGTGAATCGCCTCGGCCGCGCGGTATTCCGGCAAACTCATGGTGTGTGCAAAAATGGCGGCGTTCGCCGGTTGTCGCTCCGGCTGCGAAAAATTCCGGCGTAAATTTTTGAGATGCGCGCGCAGGCTCGCTTTGCGTTCGGCGATTGTGCTTGAGCGATTCTCAGAGGAGCTGAGTGAAACCTTGTTACCCATCCTGCGCCGTTCCGGCTTTGTCAAAAATTCCTTGCGCAAAATTTTTGTCCGTCACCGCAAACACGCCGACCTCGGGCCGTCCCCAGTAGTTGCCCCATTCTTGTTTCGTAGCCGCAGTCAACTGGCGGACATCCGTAGCGCCATATAACACACGCCGCCGGGCGGCCGCCGCGACATCTTCAGCAAAAATGAGGAGAATCTCCCGGCCGTGTTCGCGCACGACGCGGCGAACCGCGTCATGACCGATCACGATTTTGCCGGCGCGCCGCGCCAGGCCCAGCAGCGGTAAAATATTTTCTGGAAGCATGAGTTGTCGAGGCCATTTAATTTTGAATCATCAAACAAGCAAGCCATACTGTGATTCATCGAATCTAAATTTAATAAATTGCTTGTGCAAGGGCTTTTTCCAAAAAAAATCCCACCGCGTCAAATATGACGCCGTGGGATTTCAATTTTTAGAAAACTGCTGAGACATTGTCGTCAAAATCGAAACATCAGTGCAACGCCAAGGCCTCTTGCAGGGCTAAGTCAAGCAGAGCAATCTTTGCAGACGATAACGAACCAATATAGTCAGTGAGTTTTGCTTTTGGAATGCTAATCAATTCATCGCAATGTATTCGGCTAGTGCACTGTTACCTTAAAAAATATATCCCTCTTCGTTCTGTCATCCCGGAGGGACCTTGTGAAGTTCTAGGCCTAATGCCGAGTACTTCACTAGATCCCGTCTGGATGACATTTCGAGAGGCACTCATACAAATTAAGGTGACAGACCACTAATGTGTTTCAATCCCTCATCTATTCCTACCTCGACTTGAGTTGAGAGACCGTCATGCACGGAATAAACCGGCGCACAAATCACGGTTGAAAAGCACGAGTCGATCAACACCTGCCGGCTAACGATGACAAAGACACGAGCCTTTTTGGGATCGCGCTCAGTGCCCTTGTAAACGCGATATAAATCCCCTCGTTTCACCACTCCACCTGATACGTGAGTACGTCCTTCGCTTCTTGATTCAGGCGAACAGCATTTCGGTTGATCAACTCCAAATCATCGCTGCCCCGCACCGCTTGTTCCCGCTGCAGCAGAAAGCTGCGCAACGCCTCCTCAATCAGTTCTGAAAGCGAACCGTGGCCATTGTTTGCCAGGATACGATCGAGTTCGTGCAAAAGCTCGGGCGCCAGTGAGATTGTCGTTTCAACTTTCATGACGGGAATCTATATGTAAATTTGCCTTTGTGCAAGGGCTTTTTCCAATAAAAAATCCCACCGCGTCGAGTTTGACACGATGGGATTTTGTTTTTCAGAGGGATCGCGTGAATGCAACACACACACTGGGAATGGTCAATTGTTAATGGTTAATCGAGAATTATCAATTAAAAATTAACCATTCTAAATTCATGATGGTTGACGCGACGATTCGTCCGGCCACTGCTTACTTTGCCAGCACCATGCGCTTCACCATCACCTGGCCGGCGGCTTCGAGGCGGTAGTGATAAATGCCCGTGGGCGCCAGATTTCCACGCTGGTCGCGGCCATCCCATACCACCGTGTGATAGCCGGCCTTCTCGATGGTATTCACCAACTCGCGCACTTCCTGGCCAAGCACATTGAAGATCACCAGCTTCACCCGCGCATCCTGCGGCAATTGATAGCGAATGTTCGTCGACGGGTTGAACGGGTTGGGGAAGTTCTGGCTCAAATCGAACTTCGCCGGCGGCGCAACAGTGATCTCCACCGGGCCGTGTACATTAATGTTGCCATTGAGATCGATGTCTTCGAGTTTATAAAAATAACGCGCGTTGACCTCAACCTCGGCGTCGAGAAACGTGTACTTGCCGTCAAGGCTGGGCGCGATGATTTGCATGCTGATGCTCTCATACTGGCCGTCACGCGACCGGCTGCGCAAGAGATTGAAGCCGGCGTTGTCGCTTTCGCTGGAGGTGACCCAATCCAACCGCACGCCTTTGCCTTCCACCAGCGTGGCGCTGAAGGTTTGCAATTCCACCGGCGTTTTGATGACCCAATAGGATTTCACTGTGTCTTCCTGATCGAACACCCAGGCCTCGACCCAGTTGAATTTGATTTGACTGTCGAAGTCGAAGGTATTCGTGAGCGCGCTGGTCAACTCGCCATTGAGATACCAGCGGTAGCTCAACAGATCGCCATCCGGGTCCGTGGCGTTGAGGCGCATGGTAAATTTGCCGCCGAGCACGACGGAATCTTGTTGCGCCGGCACGCGGCTGACGATCTCCGGCGGTTGATTGCGATTCGCGACCTCGATGATCACGATCTCTTCATCTTTACCGCCGCGCGTATCATACGCAAAGAAGCTGACGTCATAGCGGCCCGCGCTGTTCAAATCCGTTTGCCAGGTGAAAATGCGGGTACCGAGCGAATCAAACACGGCCCCGGGCGGCAGATTCGAAGCGCCGTAGCGCAACACATCGTTGTCTGCATCCGAAGCGCTCACCACGAATTCGATGCGATCGCCCTCGATGGCGGTTTGATTCGGCACATCGACAAAAATCGGGAAGTTGTTGTTGCTTACACCGGTCGCCTTGAACTCAATCGGCGAGCCCAGCAAGCCGGTGCCGAGAGCTTCGGCAGCATTAGCGCCGGCGCCCACGGTCCACGGCACTTGTGCAATGCCGAGGCTGTTGGTGGTGACTGTCGCCGCCGCCTGTCCCGCAAAATTGCCGCCGCCTTGTTTGACGACGTAGTTGATTGCTACACCGGCAATCGGGTTGCCGAAGGCATCGGTAACCAATGTTTGCAGCGGGAAATTCAACGGCAGGCCGGCAGTGCCGGTTTGATTATTCGTGCGGCTCACCGCCTGCATGGCCGTGGCCGTGCTCGGCGTCGCCGTCACGGTAAAGAACACCGGAGAGTTTGCCAGACCATTCGAGCTTGCGCGAATCTTGCGCGCACCGCTCTGGCTATCGAAGGTGATTTGCGTCGAGGCGAAGCCGCCGGTCTCCGTGGCCACAAAACCCCTGGAAAGCTGACCCGTGCCTTGCACCAATTCGAAAATCACCGGCACACCGTCGATGCCATTGCCGTTGGCGTCGGTTACGCGTACCACTTGCGGCACAGCCACTTGCTGATTCACCGGGCCGGCGACATTGTTGCCGCTTACCAGCACCAGGTTCGCCGGCAGGCCGGTGCGCGCTTGCGCTTGAAAATCAATGGGAGAATTGCTCAAATTCGTGCCGCTGGCGCGCGCGACATTCAAGCCCGCGCTCGGGCCGAGCCGCCACGTGACTTTTGCCTGGCCGAATTCATCGCTGTTCACTGTCGCGCTTTGGCCGCCGTTAACCTGGCCGCCGCCGAACGTGACTTCAAATTTGACCGGCTTACCTGCCACCGGACGATTGTCGTTATCCGTAACACTCACCACCAGCGGCTGCAGGAGGTTTTCCAAAATCACGCCGGTTTGGTTGTTGCCGGAAATCAACTGCAGGTTGCGCGCGGGATTATTCACCGCGTTCAACACAAAGATCAGCGGCGAATTCAGCAAGCCCGAGGAGGAAGATCGCACGCGATTTTCGCCGGTGTTCGAGCCGAGCACATACGTGATGCTCGCCACACCGTTGGTGTCGGTTGCCACGGGCGAGGAGTCGAGCAAACGCCCGCCGCCGGCCTCGATGGTGAAATCAACCGGAACATTGGATACACCGTTGCCGAACTGATCCAACACTTTTACGCGCAACGGCTCCGCCAGCGCGGTGTTGACATTGCCGGTTTGACTGTGGCCGCCGAGCACCGCCATTTGCGTTGCCGCGAGCGGGTTGAAGCGCACATTCGCGCCGGGTTTGATCTCGTACACGCCGTCGACCTTGGCAGTGATAACTTTCACTTCAGCTTTAGTCGAAGCCAGAGAGCCGGTGGCAACACCCTGCGCGTTGGTGGCGCCGGTTTGTTGAATGTCATTGTTCGTGCCGGACACGATGAGCTGCACCGGCTTGTCGGCAATCACGTTGCCGAATTTATCCTTGACGGTAACCGTGATGTTCGAACGGCTTTGGCCGTTGGCTGCAACCGGGCCGGTGGCGGTGATCGTCGAGGTGACCGCGTTCGGCAAGCCCGCAATCGCCGCGGCTTTGAACGTCGCGGGCGAGCCTTGCAAGTTTTGAATGCCGTCATTCGCGCTCACCGTGACGCTCTGGCTGTCCGGCAAAATCGTGCTGCCGAGAATCCACGTCACCCGCGCAATGCCGTTGGCATCGGTGATGGCCGTGGTATCGGTCGCGCCGGTTTTGCTAAACGTGCCGTTTGCCGCGCCGTTCGAGCGGAAGCGCACCGGATGATCTTTGATCGGGTTATTTTGGCCATCAACCACTTTCACGCGCAAGCGTTCTGCCAAAGGCTCACCGGCCAAACCTTGCTGGCGATTGCCCGCGAGCAGCGACATCGCGCGCGCATTGCTGGGCGTGGCCGTGGCCACAAATATGATCGGAGAATTTTGCAGCTCCAACGAGCCGTTGAACGCGCGCGCCTGCACTTTGTTATTGTACAAGCCCGAGGTTGCGCCCAACGTCAGCGTGATTTGCGCGCGGCCTTGATCGTTGGTGAGCACC
>SZPB01000204.1 GCA_030263535.1 Cytophagia bacterium CHB2 | reverse complement strand
ACAGTGCCTGGGAAAAACTCACTGTGTTCCATGAGCTGATTCCGATGAAAGACGCCGACTCCGTGCTGTTTGTCATTCGGCAAACCCCGCGCGGGCCGCTGGTTGATGATATTCTCGCCGGCGCCCGCCCGGATTCGTTTGCGATTTCATTCCGATGGGCGGGCTTTGAGAATTCCGATGAACAGCGCGCCATTCTCGCGCTCAATCGCGCCCGCTCGTGGGGTGAATTCCAAGCCGCGATGCGGCATTTTACCGCGCCTTGCCAGAACGTGGTTTATGCTGATACCGCCGGCAACATTGGCTACTATGCCTGCGGCGTCGTGCCAATTCGCCGCGACGGCAAAGGCTATTTGCCTTATCGCGGCTGGGAGAACGCCGGCGACTGGATCGGCGCGATTCCGTTTGACCAGATGCCGCATGCCTTCAACCCGCCGCAAAATTTCATTGCAACGGCCAACAACAAAATAGTTGCGCAACAATTTCCCTACTATCTTGCCGTGGGCTGGGAGCCGACGAGCCGCATCGAGCGCATCACGGAATTATTGGCGGGCAACGCCAAAGTCGATGTGGACTTTTTTGCCGCAATGCAAAACGATGTGCTCTCTAAACACGCGCAATATGTGTTGCCCCGCCTGAAGGGATTGTTGAGCGACACAACGGCAGGGGCGGTTAGCGACACGGTTTTGAGTGAAACGGAACAGCAGGCGCTGCTCCTGCTCGGAGATTGGGATTATGTCGAAAGCGCGGAAAGTGTGCCTGCCGCCATTTTCAATGTCTGGGCCTGGGAATTTTTGCAGGCAACGATTAAGGATGAACTCGGTGATTCGTTGTTGCAAAGCTATACACAATGGCCGACGCTGGCCGTGCGCAGCCTCGAATATTTCGCCGCCAATCCCGCCTCAGCGTGGTTCGATGATCGCCGGACGGAAGCGCGTGAAAATGCGCGCGACATTGCGCGGCGTTCCTTGCAACAAGCCGTGGCCTTTTTGCAAGAACGGTTCGGCGATTTGATCGGAGATTGGCAATGGGGCCGATTGCATCAACTCACCCTGGGGCATGTGTTCGGCGAGCGTGAGCCGCTGCAGTATGTTTTTAATGCCGGTCCGTTTCCGTTGGGCGGCTCGCCGAACACCGTCAACAAAGCGGAATATAGTTTTTTTGAACCCTACCACGCCAAGGTCGGGCCCTCGGTACGAATGATCGTCGATCTGGCCGAGCCGGATACACGCTTGCAGGTGTTGCCGGGCGGGCAATCCGGCCAGCCGTTTAGCGAGCATTATAAAGATCAAATCCAGCTATGGCAGAGGGGACAATACAAGCGCGTGTTGATGAACCGCGAGATGCTGGCTCAAACAAGCAAAAACGTCATGCTTTTGCAGCCGGCTACAGCACGCGAATGATTTATTGCGTTTCAATCAGCCCGGCGCTTGACAACTTTAACAGGGTAATACGACTTTTTTTGTATAAACTTTTGTTCATCCGCTTACTCCGGACTTCACTTCAAAACTTGCCCGGCTTATTCAATTTTTTCCTAACCGAGATGCGCCAATAGTCGCCTTCGGTTCATCCCGCGCTCCCCTCCTAAAGTTAATTCCAGGCTAATAATCGCTTAATCTGGCAAGAATATATTTGCACACGCTTATTCAAGTAAGGAGCATGTCAATGAATATTCTGAGCAACGCGATTTTAGCACTCCTGAGTTTGAGTTTGCTGGTTTATGTTCTGCAAGGCGCAAGTTTGATTTATCAAACGCGGCGAAAAAAATCGGCGAATTCAAACCGGGAGCCGGTTTCGATACTCAAACCGCTGTGCGGTAAAATTGACGGCTTGGAGGAAAATTTAGAAAGCTTTGCGAGGCTGCAGTACCCGAACTATGAAATCATACTGGGTTTGAAATCGGCAGGCGATTCCGCCTTACCGGTTGCCCAAGCCTTCAAGGCGCGGCATCCGGGCTTGCCGGTTAAAATCGTAATCGACGCGCGGCGGTACGGCCATAATCCCAAGGTCAACAATCTGGTGCCGATGATGCTGCACGCCGCGCACGATCTCGTGCTGATCAGCGATGATAACGTACGCGTCGCGCCGGATTATCTCAGCAACACGGTCGCCGAAATGACGGCAGAAACCGGGTTGGTTTATAACTTGATTCACGGCGCCGGCGGTAAGCGGCTGGGCGCGATTCTTGAAAATCTGCATCTCAACTCGTTCATTGCCGGCAGCGTCTGCTTTCTGCACACCCTCTTGCGGCACGCTTGTGTCATCGGAAAATCCATGCTGTTCCGCCGCTCGACGCTGCAAGAAATCGGCGGCCTGCAAGAAATCCGCGATGTGTTGGCGGAAGATTACCTGCTCGGCCGCTACTATCAAAGCCGGGGCTATCGCGTGGCGCTGTGCGCCAGCGCGGTGAAAAACATCAATATCAATTGGTCGGTGCGCAGTTTTTGGAAGCGCCATGTGCGCTGGGCAAAAATGCGATTTTGGATCGGCACCTATCGTTACGCCAGCGAATGGCTCGGCAATCCGCTGCCGCTCGCGTTGGCGGGATTGATCTTGCAACCAAGCCTGCCTGCGTCAATCGCCTTCGTTCTATTTTGTTTCAGCAAGATCCTGGCCGATTGGCTGCTGGCGCGGCGCGTTTCGCGCGAGGTTTCGTTGCGTCACTTTCTCTTGACGCCGTTGAAAGATTTGCTGATCGCGGCCATCTGGTTTGCGCCATTTGTAAGCCGAACAATTTTGTGGCGGGAGAAAAAATATCTAGTAGGATTGGGGTCAAAGTTGCGTCCCTACAATGCTGAGGAAGAAGCAATTCTGTATCCCCACGCCCCACTTCCGGTTTTGAGTTAGCACGTTTTTCGTGGCCCTGAACTGCTGCTGAAAACCGGAGTCTTTATAAACGCCGAACGCGCGGCAAGGACTCGCCGCGCGTTTGGCATTTTTAGATTCAAAGCAGATTTGCAGACAACTCGCCAAGTTGAAACAGCCTTGACGATCCAATCAATGAAACCACACTGCTCAAGGCGTCGTGACCAGCGGCAGCTCAATAAAGCTCGCCGAATTAGGCGCGTGATAAACGCGATGCACGGCTTTTTGGTAATCCTCGGGCTTGGCCCAAAAAATATTGGGTACGAATTTCTGCGGATTGCGGTCGTAAAGCGGAAACCAGCTCGATTGCACTTGCACCATCAGGCGATGGCCGGGCAGAAAGACATGGTTCGCGGTGGGCAATGCGAAACGATAAGCGAGGGGCTTGTTGGGCGCAATCGCCTTGGCCGTCTCCAGGCTTTCGCGATAGCGGCCGCGAAAAATATCGGCTGAGACCATCAATTGATACCCTCCCATTTCCGGCTGAGCCGCCACTTCATCGGGATAAACGTCGATCAGCTTGACTACCCAGTCGGCATCCGTGCCGCTGGTGGAAGCGATCAAATTCACAATGGGCTGGCCGCTGATCTTCACCGGCGCGGTCAACACTTCCGAGACAAACACGACCACATCGGGACGGCCGGAAGCTTCGCGCTGATCGTCCACCAGCCACTGCGGCCAGGTCAGTCCGGCATCATAATAACCGACAGGTTGAATGGGGCGTGCGCGAAAAGGCACAGGTTTGGCCGGATCAGAAACATATTCTTCGAAAGTCGCATCGTTGGCTTTGGGCGGATCGAAACGCAGCTTCAAACCGGCAGCAAGATACAGCGGCGTTGGCTGTACGGTGCAGCCGCTCGCGCAACCGGCCGGCCACGCAGGCAGATGACGCCAGGTATTCGTTCCAGTTTCATAAGCCGACACCGGCGCGACCTCGGCCCGCGGCGCGCCCTCTTTGAGATATTGCGCCAAAAACGGCCGCAAAATTTCCTGGCGGAAATAGAGCGCGGTATTGCTGTTGAATTTGAGCGCGCCCAGGGCGCTGCCGTCCTCAATCGACTGGCCGTGATACCAAGGCCCCATCACGAGAAATACCTTATCGTTATTCGTATCATTCGGCTCAATGGCCTGATAAACGGCAATAGCGCCGTAAATATCCTCTTGATCCCAGAAGCTGTGCACGATCATCACCGGCACGTGCAGCGGCCGCGCCGCGAGCAATTTGTCCACGGCTTGATCTTGCCAAAAGGTATCATAACTCGGATGCGCGAGAATTTTCCGCCAAAAGCCGAGCTGCTCCAATCCGCGGCGCCGTCCCAACTCGCCAGCCGAGCCTGCGGACATGTAGGTCTCATAATCGTCGAAGTGGCTGGTCCACCAATTGGCTTCGGAGCCGCGCTTCGCCTGCTGCCGGTAGATAAACGGCATCATCTGCTGGCGAAATGCGCCATTGTGAAACCAATCATCGCCAACCCAGCCGTCAACCATGGGATTCATGGGCACGGCGACTTTAAGCGCCGGATGCGGATCAACCAGCGCCATCAAGGTCAGGAAGCCGTTATAAGAAATGCCGAGCATGCCCACCTTGCCGTTGCTCTCCGGAATATTTTTCACCAGCCAGTCGATGGTGTCGTAGGTGTCCGTGGCATGATCAACCGGCGTAGGATTCTGCGGCCCGCGCAGCGGGCGATTCATGAGGTAATCTCCTTCGGAGCCGTGTTTGCCGCGAACATCTTGCACCACGCGAATATAACCATCGGCAACGATCACGTCGGTGGCGTTATCATACCCCTGCAGGATGGGATCGAGATGCGCACTGGTGTTGTGGCTGGTGAGCGCCGAGGCATTGTACGGTGTGCGGGTTAAAAGGATTGGCGCGCGTTGAGCGCCTTTGGGCACAATGACAACCGTGTGCAGCTTGACGCCGTCGCGCATGGGAATCTTTACTTCGCGCCTGGCATAGTTGAACGCTTCCGTCTTTACCTCAAACTGCGCCGGCGTTTCGCTCGGCAGCGCCGGATAAGTTCCTTGCGGAGCCGGAATCTGCGCTAGCACAGGCATAGCGAACAAGAGTCCGCAAAACATCGCCGCGAGGAATTGTGACCGGCAGATCCTACTTTTCGACTTGTCAGTGTTTTTTATTGCCTGTTGTGAAATGGGGATACGCATAACGTTTCTCCTCCTTACTCATGGGCCATGATCTTTGTAGCCAGGATTTGTGGGTATGCAGCCATATTGGAGTGATGTGCTGGGCAACTCGCGTTATGAAGAGCGCAGTGCCAGGCGGGTCCAAGCCGCGCCCAGCACATCCACGACGCCAAACAGAATGAGCATGGGCTGGGCAAAGCCGAGTGCAACGAAGGCGACGAAAAAGACAATCACCGCGGCGCGGGCATTGACTGACCAGTGGAAAAAGCCGGTGTTTTCGCTGCGCGCCGCTTGCAAATAATAGTATGAGAGCAGAAGCACAAGCATGCCAACAACACGAATCCAAACTTCTTGGGTGGCGGCAAAGCCAAACGTAACCAGCACAACATTGGGGCTTACGACAAAGGCGCCTCCCAAAATGAGCAGATAAATTCCCCAGAAAAAAACAGTCCTGGCGGCTCGACTCACAGACATACTCCTTTTCATTATTCTATTAAAAGTGAAATCTTTGCTGTAAAGGCAAAAACTTTTCACGCAAAGACGCAGAGCCGCAAAGGTTCCGCAAAGAAGAACCTTGCGGGTTCTTTGCGCCTTCGCGTCTTTGCGTGAGGCTTTTTCTTTTTGGTTCCGGCTCGTCCGGCTTAGGGTATATTTTAAAAACCGGCATGCCATAATTGGAAAAATTTTAAAGAATTGCAAGCCCTTGGTGCCGGCAAATGCAATCTATGCCGTACACCTCCCTCCGAAAAAGAGAGCGAAGCATGTTTTAGCATGCCTCGCTCTCGCAAGAATTCTGCAAAAATTTTGTGAGATTTTGAAGCTCTGGAAGGCCAGTATGCTTATTTTACCAGCAAAAGCTTGCGGGTTGCGACCTGTTCGCCTGCCTGCAAGCGGTACAAATAAACTCCGGCAGCTAGGCCGCTCGCATCAAAATGCACATGATGTTCGCCCGCCGGCAGTTTGCCGTTGACCAGCGTAGCAACATCACGCCCGGCAAGATCGAAAATTTTCAGCGTCATGACGACCGTAGCCGGAAGCGAAAACGTAATTTGCGTGGACGGGTTGAAGGGATTGGGATGATTTTGCGCGAGCGCGAAAATTTTCGGCACAGGAACGCTGGCCGGCGCGGCTACGCTTGTGGTAATGGATCCTCGGATGACCAGGCTATAAACCGAATTGTAGCCGGTGCTGCCGATCTTCGTGCCTTTGCCGGTGGTGGGATTGATTTGCAGGAAATCGCTCACGGTGTTCAGCGCAAAACCAGAAAGCCCGAAGAGATTGCCGGCGGCGTCGAATTCGAGTTCAGGCATGCGGGCAAAACCGCTGTTTCCAATCAAGGTCGCTGCGCCTGTGGTTTTGTCGATTTGATAAACGTTTGGCCCAACCCGCGCCGCCCACAGCGATCCATCAACGGGATTGAATGCCAGGCCGGAAAGCAGTGTGAGATTCGTATCGCCGACCAACGTCGTGTCGCCATTCGCGAGGGTAATGCGATACAATTTGCCTTTCGTGAATTCCGCGCCGTAAAGATCATCATTCACATCGAATGCAATTGCACGCAGGTTGGGCACGGGGATTGTCACACTGGGATAAGCTTCGCCGGTTTGAGCATCGACGCGCACGATTACCGTGGCAACGCTGTTGGCAACGGTTCCATAAATCACATTATCCGAAGGCCGCAGACTCATGCCGGTTAACTCATCAAAATTCGTGGCGCCGATGGCAACGCCGGCGCCGTCATTGGAATTGATGGTGAATAAAACGCCAGCGGAGGAGCGGCCGGCATTCGCATAAATTGAGCCTGCTGCCGCGGGTCGAATTGCGAACCCCTTGCCGCGCAAGCTTACCGTGGTTGTGGCATTCGCGGGATCGTTACTCGTTATTTGCACAGCGCCAAAATCGACGCTCGGCGTCGTGGGACGGAAGACAATCGGCACGTTTACACGATTGCCGTAATCCAAGGACACGGGCAAATTGGGCGTCGAGAGAAAACGGAACGCTGAACCGGAAATTTGAAGCGCGGAAATCACCAAGTTCGCAAGGCCAAAGTTGGTAATCGTGAACACCGTTGTGTCGGTGCTAACCGAAGATTCTGCCAAGAACCTCACCGTATCCGTATCGGCAACCAACGTCGCGTCAAGATTTGGATATTTGACGCCCACCGCAGACCACGCCGCCAGTGCGGTTTGATATTCCTCCGAGGTATTGCCATACAAATCCATGGCGGAATAGATCGTGCCCAAGCGTGCGTCAAAATAACCTGAGTTCGGCGTCAAGTAGGTCGTCAAGTTGCGATAGGCAATGCTTTCAGCTTTCTCAAGGCCAAGGCCGTTAATGGCATAGGCTTCATTCTTGTCGTTCACCCCGCTGCCGCCTTCGCTGAGCAGATAGAACCAGTAATTTTGCACGCCGCTGTTCGTGTGAACGCCGCCGTAGTCGTTGTTATTGTTGGGTGTGCTCGTGGTTGGAACCCAACCGAGACCCTGATAGGTATCGGGATCACCAAGCGCACGCGGATTCGACATTGATCGAATAAGGACTCCATCCTCTCCCACCTCCCAACTTCCCTCAGCGCCCAGCATGAAAAATTCCACGGCATTCCCAAAAATATCGCTGAATGATTCATTCAAGGCGCCCGGCTCGTTGGCATAAATCAGGCCCGCGGAGAATTGCGTTACGCCGTGGGTAAATTCGTGCGAAACGATGTCGATGGAAACCAGCGGGGTGGCGTTATTCGTGCCGTCGCCAAACCGCATGCGGCTGCCGTCCCACTGCGCGTTGAACCAGCCGTTGTCAAAATGCGCATACGAGCGAATGACGGCATCGTTATTGTCATAACTTCGCCGGCCGTGGCGATTGAGAAAATAGTCATACGTGGCTTCCGCCGCCCAATGTACGCTCACGCCCGCTGCTTGATAGCCGGTATTAAATTCACTATCCGAGTCGGTGAAATCTCGCGCGTTGCTGAAATTGTCGGTGCGCTGCATGTCAAACGTTTGAATGCCCCGCCCTCGTCCCGCTTCGCGCAGGCGATAGCTAAGGGCCGTGACTTGATCCACCGTAATAGCCACGGCGCCGTTATAAACGGTCACGCCAGTGCCGGGAACGTCCACGTCGTGTAAAAGTGAAGAGACTTTCACAATAGCGCCGGTGTTCGTTTCCACGTCAACGGCATAACGGCCCAGCGGCCTTTCGGCATAAATATCGAAGCGATAGACCAGCCGAAAATCATCTACACTTTGCGCGTTATGGCCGGCGCTTATTTTTAGTTCGCCCTTGGGCGCGAAGGTCGCATGAGGATCATCTTGTTCGCGCCGCAAAAACGCCTCGTTGTCAGGATTTTCCCACATGTATGCTTCCGCGCCAACGTGCGCCAGCGCAAAATCCAATGCCCGCGCTTCGGACAGCGCCGGCCTGGTTTCGATATTCAGACCGGCAACGAGATCACCGTGGGTGAGAAACACGTTGCCGTTCTTTTCATGCACCAAAAAATGACGATCCGCGATCTCCAGTCCCTTGTAATACTGTTGCAGGCGATAATGTCTCTGGCCAAGTTGATCAGTTGCAATCGCCTTCTGCCTGAATTCGTCTTCCGAAGACAAATTCAAGAGGTGACGATAGTTTTCAAAAAAAGCCTGCGAGGACATTCGTTCGGCTTCGGAAAGATGCTGCACGTGCGTGAGCGGCCGTTTGATGGCAGCCGAGGAAGTCGAGTTTGGACGCTGCTGTGCCAGGGTTGCAAGGTTCGCAAAAACGATCAACGCACAGGAAAAACGCACGAAACGGGTTGTGCGGACATTAGCTTTTTGCATCAGAGCGCCTCCGATTTTGGGGGTGAACACCAAAGGCAGTTTATTTTGAGAAAATCGTGAAGTACAGTGTGAATCCGTCGCCACAAGAAAGGAGTCAATAATGAATGGGAAGAATAGGTAAAATGATGGAGATTATTTTGCACACGGAACAAGATTCGACATGTAATAACCCACGGGCAGCGCCCTGGGAACCGATAAAATCTCTCGCACATAGCCCTTAAGGAGCGGCATTCCTGACCTTGTTCTATGGCGCCACGTTGGGGCTTGGTGATATCTCATGAATACCGATTTTCCAGGGCGTTGCCCCTCGCAGCAATTATTAACGCACAACAATCAACTTGCGTACGGCCGAGAAATCCGCTGCGGTGATCTTGTACAAATACACGCCGTTGCCGACCAATGCGCCATGCGTATCGCGGCCGTCCCACAACGCCACAAACGAACCGGCTTGCTTGATTTCATTGGTCAAGGTTCGCACTTCACGGCCCAGAACATCATAAATGCGCAAAACAACGGGAACGCTGCCGCGCGTGTGCGCCGGAATTTCGTAGGTGATTCTCACACCGATTTGTGCTGCCGCGCCATTTGCCAACACAAACGGATTGGGATAGCTTTGGCCCAGAGCGAACCTGGCAGGTAATAGATTTACCGGTTCATCGGCCACCTCGGTTGCCTGCGTTACATTCAAAACGACGGCAACCGGACGCACGGCGTTATTCGGATCATTGCTCTGAATTTCCAAGAGAGCAATGTTCTGGCCGGCAGAAGCGTGTTCACTTTCCAGAAGGACTACAATGGTATCGGCTGCGCCGGGACTCAAACGCCCAGCTTGTGGCGAAGCCGTCAACCAGGGGAAATCGACAACGGCAAAATCGCGTTGTTGCTCTTCCAATATATAAACCAACGTGTCAACCGTCCCGGTATTCGTGATGACAAATGAACGTGTGCGGCTCTCGCCCTTTGGCGCCGTGACCACGATCGAAGCACTTGAGATTTGCAAATTCGGCGCTTCCGGGCCGACCTGAGCAGCGGACACAATCAAATTATAATGCCCAAATTTTGAGGTTCGATTAGAGGGGCTGCGGCGGCAACGAACATACAGCGGACCGTTTTGCGCGGGTTGATATTCCAGAGAAGAACGTAATAACTCGAAAGCGTTGTTGTTGCCCGATTGCGGCGTGCCAGCGTTGTCGTTGCTGGCCAGTTCCGCGCCGCTCGCATCGTGAACACTGAGATAGGTGTCTGCGCCGTCCCGCATAGTGTTCGTATTGATGGCATAATTTACGCTTGAAAATGCCTCGAACACCACCCAATCCTCGTCGCCTTCCGGATGATGCGTGTGATGGGTAGCCGCGCCGCCGACTTGTGCGAACGAGAGCTTGACGGCCTGTGCGGGCGTATTGTCATTTTCAAATGAATCCGGGAAATATTGGATATTGTGATTCTTATAAAACAACTCACGCAAGGTTTCGGTTTGTGGATTTGTGATATTCGCATTCCACACATCAAAAAAATCTTCAAAGGTTTGCGGCTCGGAAAGCGTGGCCATCAGCAAAGATGTCACCAGCCACGTCTCGTCAAAGGTGCGCATGACTTCATAGCCGGGCTCGTCATCCACGCCGGGCGTGAAATCCGGAGTATCCGGGCCGTCCGTCATATCCCACAAAGCGGACTGCACGGCATTCTCGGAGGACGCGCCCTCGCCGGTTCGCACTTCAAGATCATATGAAAAGCTGATGCGATTAGGGGTAGAGTCTCCCACGGAATTAACGTAAATGTTCGGATGCAGGTCTCCGCCCCACAGCCGCACATGCGAACCCCAAAAAGTCGGCCAGCCTTCACCCCAGGATAAGCGCGGGTCTTGCGCACTGTCGCCGATGTAATGTGTGCCACCGGGATTGTCGTCAAAGTCGCCAAAGTTGCGCTCGATATAATGCCCCAATTCATGTAGAATGATCGTGTCGTCATAACCATAATCGGGGCCTAAAAACACGCCGCCGCCCGGGCCGGCGTTGGAGCGGTAATAGGCAAAATCATCGGTGCGGTTGATATTAAAATTGACGATCGTTTTGATTGCCAGGCCCGGACGGGCGCCGTTCACTACTTCCAAAAAATCGGCGCAATCGAGCATCGTGTCATAAATGTTAAACGGTTCGCCGCCGGCGCGGTATTGCGCCACGGCCGTGCCCATGTCAATGTTTTGTGTCGGGCTGTGATTGGCATAAAGTCCGCCTTCAAAGGCATGCGGGGTTGTGCCGTTATTGGTGGAACTGGTCATGACCATAACCGCTTGATAAAGGCCAGCGGTGTTGCTGCTGTTCGCGACGACGACAACAGAGATTGTTCGAATTTGATTGTCGCTCACCGCAATGCTGTACTCACCGTTGAGATTGGTGGCGCCCTGCGCCAGCACAACGTTGCTGGCGTCGTCCAAAATCAACACATCCGCCAATCGAATCGGCCGGTTCGGACGCACACCGGTAAAACCGCTGAGATCGAGTTCGAGATCTTGATACATAAAGCGGCCGGTCACGGTAAAATCGGCGTGCGCCGCAGCCGCCAGCATAAATACCGGCATCAGAATCCAACATACAAACATGCGCATCGAACGCATAATCGTCTCCTCTACGCAATGAGATTACAAGTGGGGTCTCAAACAAATTATCAAAGACGCAACGCCGTCGAGCCTGGCAACAGCATCCGGCGGCGCGGCTGCTTAATTGGCGGGTTTTTTACGATAAACCTGAATACGTTCAGCGCCCTCGTAGCCGCTCACTTCGCGCGGCGCTGCGGTTTTTTGAAGCTTTTGCTCGGAGTCGAGATAGGCGCTGCGGTAATTGACGAACGCGCGCAGATCGATCGGGCCGCGGGCGTAGAAGACGTTGAGGTTCCAGTTGCGGCGCGGCGCGCCGCTGAAGGGCAGCAGGACGCCGGG
>SZPB01000203.1 GCA_030263535.1 Cytophagia bacterium CHB2 | reverse complement strand
TGGCGGCAATTGCCTGATGCGGCGGATGCACTTTCAAACAACGAATGCCGAGCTGGAGCAGGCGCGTCATTTCGCTTTCGACATCAGCGCAAAAACGCGGATGCACGCCGCCGAAAGCGATGAGCCGCTGCGGATGCTCTTGGCAGTATTGCGCGACAAAATCATTGGTGGCGGCGGTGAACCCCATTAAGTCAGGGCTGGGATAATTAATCAGCCCCACCTTCTCAATGCCGTTGGCATCGAGAAATTCCAGGAACGCCTTGGGTGAATGGATGAACCGCTCGATCGCCGCCATATCTTTGCGGCCGGCAGTCATTTTTTCGCGCACGCCGGGCTTGAGCTGCTCCCAGGGCTGAATGTGAACGTGAATGTCGATGATGGGCATGATTGCTCGTCGCGATTGCTTTTAGAGTAATCTCACAGTCGTCAAAATGAGGGGCTGCGCCTAGGCCAACCGGGCCCTCGGTTTGCTCCCTTCATACAATTCATATTCCAGCAGCCGGCATGCGATGGCGCCATTGAAAAAGGGTATACGGCGGCTGGGCCGCAATCCAACTTTCTTCGCCAATTCGAGATTGCCGGTGAAGACATAGCCGGTGTAGCCCGTGCATTTCTGCTTGAACCAATCGCCGATGCCCGGGTAGATTGCCTGCAACTGCGCCTGCTCACCCATGCGCTCGCCATATTCGGGATTGAGCATGATGACGCCGCCGCCGGTGGGAATCGCTGTCGCAGCATAGTCGCAAACGTCGAATTGGATCAAATGGTCGACTCCTGCGGTTGCGGCGTTCTTACGCGCCGCTGCAATCGCCTGCGCATCGTTGTCCGTCGCAATGATTTTCGCTGCAAGATTTTTTTTGATACTCGCTTTTACCTGCGCCAGCAACTCTCGCCAAGTGGTTTGATTGAAACCACGCAAGTGCATGAAGCCAAAATTATTGCGCAACAAACCTGGCGGCTTGGCGAGTGCGAGCCACGCGGCTTCAATGGCAAGTGTGCCGCTGCCGCACATGGGGTTGATGAAATTGTTTTGGCCATTCCAACCGGTTGCTAAAATGGTTGCCGCGGCCAGCGTTTCCTGCATGGGCGCTTTGAGCGGAAGCTTGCGATAACCGCGTTTTGCCAGCGATTCGCCCGAGGTGTCAAGATAAATGCTCGCCTCTTGCTCTTTCCAATACAGAAACACCACGGCCCCGGTTCTCTCCGGTCCGGAATCCGGCCGCCGGCCGAGCTTGCGCTTGAGGCGATCGACAATGGCGTCTTTGCATTTGAGATTGGCAAAGCGTGTGTCTTTGATGGTGTCGTTGTGAACCGCGGACGTGATGCTGAGATAAGTTTTGGCGTCGAGATAATCTTCCCACGGCAGGCGCGCGAGATTTGAGTATAGCTCCTCGGGCGTGCGGCTGCGAAAATCTTTGAGCAAATACAAAACGCGATGCCCGGTGCGCAGCCAGAGATTCAAGCGCATGGTATCGGCAAGCGTGCCCTCGGTTTCCACGGCCGCTTCTTTTTCCGCGAGCACGGGAAATCCCAATGCACGAATTTCATTTGCCAAAATTTGGGGAATGGCCTTGGGACAGGTGACGAGGATGCGGCTCTTTTGCATGAAAGAATTCTAAAGCATGCCCGTTTGAATTGCAGTTGGCGATGGTTTTAATGCGCGCTTGAACGAACAAAGAATAAGAAGTCGATTGTTTATTTACAGCCCTTCAAAATCCATCTCTCCAATTCAAGAAACTCAGTACGATAAAAGCGAGAGCGGCAAACACATAAAGCGTGAGCTTGATCGCCGGCCTGGTTTTCAAGCTCGGATTGAGCCACACAAGCAATGCCAATCCGGCAAGCAATAAAAGCTGAAAAATGCTGCGACTCGTCATCGGTATTTGCTCGTTATGTGCAAATCTTTTTGCTCTGAAACACGTTTCAACTTCGCAATTTGGTCTCAGCTTCCTGCATGGCTTCCATAGTGAAGTCTACCACTTTGCCATTGTGGTGCAAGCGCGGCGCAGTTGGTTGCGCAAGCTTGCCTTGCGGTCCAAAATCTTCCACAATTTCCGCCAACTCGGTTTCAGGAATCTGGCGCCCGATTTGGCGCGGCTGCCGGCCAAAAAAGCTATCAATGTGCAGCGTCTGTGTCGGGAAAGCAAACTCAACGCCGATGCGTTCGGCCAATCGCAGAATCTCCATGAGAAAATTATGGCGCTCGCGCCACTCTTCGTTGATGGTTGCAACCTTGAGAAAACAAACGACCAGCACATTCAGGGAATAATCACCAAAGGCGTTGAAATTCACCTCGTAAAAATCCCGGCGCATGTGCGGATTTGCGGCGATGATCGCGCGCACGCCTTCGACAAACGCCTGCATTTGCGTCGGCGTCGTGCTGTAGGTCAAGCCGAGATTCATAAAAATACGGCGGTAGTTGCGCAAACCGAGATTATCGATGCGCGAATCGGCAAGCTGTGAATTCGGAACGGTGATAACGGAATCATCCGGCGTGCGCAAGCGCGTCGACCGGAATCCCACCTCTTGCACGCTGCCTATGGTGTCGCCGACTTTGATAAAATCCCCCACCTGAAACGGTTTGTCCAAAAAAATCATTACCGAGCCAAAAAAATTAGCCAGAGTGTTTTGCGCCGCCAACGCCAACGCCAGGCCGCCGATGCCGAGCCCTGCGATGATCGAGCCAACAGAATAGCCGTAACTTTGCATCACGGTTAAGACGCCTAACAGCAATACCACAGCTTTCAGGCTTTTACTGAGCATCGGTATGAGCTGATCATCAAGCTTGCTGTCGGTCTTGGTTGTGATACGCGACAAATACCGGGAAAACGCGTCAATGATCTGGAAGAGCAGCCAAATAACGCTGGCTGCTGCCAGAAGCTGCAATACGATCCTGACAAAAAAACTAAAACGAACGGGAAGCTGCAGCATCGGATAAAAGAAAAGCAAGAAACCAACCATCAGTAAGAAAGTAACAGGGCGCACCAAGCTGTGGATCTGATCCTTGTCCCACTCCCACGATAACCTGGGAAACACTCGTTTTCCGACAATATTCAAAGTGAAGGCGAGAAGCTTGCGAATAAAGAAGCCCAACGCAAGCAACAACGCCAAGCCGGCATATTGCCACAGCGCCACCCCCAGAAACTGGTCACGCAAAACAGCCGGCAGGCGATCGACCACTTGATCCAACGCCGCTGAAAATGTTTCGGCATAAATTTGAGGAATTTGATTGACGGTTGTCGATGAAAACAGCCATTCATCGCCGCTTTTAACCAAATAAACTGCCGGCAGGTCTTTGGGGAAGAGAGTATATTCTGCCAACTCCGTTTCGAGATTGCGATGATTGGCGCTATCCGGGATCGATTCGAGACGCACGAACAAGCCGCGGCTGTCGAGTACGCGCTTGAGCTGGCGCGCCAGCGTTGCACGTTCTTCCGGGGAAAGGGCGGGATTGATGGTGAACGCTTCTGCCGCAATCGTGTAGTCAATCGCCGGAGGGTTTTGCCACTCTAAAAAATTTTCCACCGTGCTGCGCGGCGTGGCCAACCGCTGTTTGCGCAGGGCGGCATCGCGGAGCGCATCGGTTGTACTGGCGGGCTGGGCATAGGTCTGAAAACCGCAGGCCACAAAAAATATAAAGAGCCGGACTACAAAGATTTTTCCTTTTATCATTTCAGCATCGCCTCCATATCTATCTTTTAGAAATATGCACGCGCCATCAGGTCACAACAGCATGGGCAAGCACCGGCTCAGACGTGACGCTGGCGATGCGCGCTGTTAACAACTGATTTTCACGCAAGGCGGCGCCTGCGATTTTGACTTTCACATAATTGTCGGTGAAACCCTGCCAATTTCCGTTTTCGGCGCGTTCTTCGGTCAACACACGCATGTCACTACCCATGAAGCGGCGGTACGTTTCTGCCTTCTTCTTCTCAGAAAGGGCATGCAAGAATTGGCTGCGTTCTTTTTTAAGGCGTGAGTTGATTTTATCACCAAGCTTCGTGGCTGCTGTTCCGCCGCGCTCGGAAAATGTGAAAACATGCGCATAAGCCAGCGGCGAGTGTTCCAATAAATCGCAACTGGCGCGGAACGCTTGCGGAGTTTCCCCGGGGAAGCCGACCATAAGATCGGTGGCTATCATCGCATGCGGGACACGCCGCTGAACGTTGGCGATGAACGCCTCAAACTCGCTACGGGTGTAAAGGCGCTTCATCGCGGCCAGTACGCCATCATCACCGCTCTGCGCGGGAATATGCAGATGCGGACAAAGCACGCGCGAATCGGCCATCAGTTCGATCAACTCTTCCGGAATGGTGGTCGGCTCAATGCTGCTAATGCGCAAGCGCTGCAAACCCGGGAGGGTGAGTAACATTTTGACGACATCGAGAAACGTTTTTCCTTCAAAAGCATAGGTGCCAATATTCACGCCGGAGAGCACAAGTTCCTGATGGCCGGCGGCGACGAGATCCAACGCTTCGCGTTGAATATCCCCAAACGCGCGTGACCGCGCCCGGCCGCGCGCAAACGGAATAATGCAAAAGCCGCACATAAAATCGCAGCCGTCTTGAATTTTTAAATTGGCGCGCGTGCTAGGCGCAGGCAGGCCTGCGCTTACGATCGTGAACGGCTGTTTCGTCATGCGGCTGCGGATGATGCGCGGCGAGGGCAGCTTCACAGGATCTTCGATCAAATCAGCCACGCTCAACTTGTCTTGTGTGCCAACGACCAGGTCAATGCCGGGAATGCGCTGCAACGCCTCCGCTCCCACTTGTGCGTAGCAACCGACGACCGCAACGAACGTTTCCGGGTTGCGCCGCAGGACTTGATTAACGAGCTGGCGGCATTTGCGATCGGCGTGCTCAGTCACGGTGCATGAATTGATAACGCAGACATCGCTGGCCTCGCCAAACGCGACGATATCATAACCCTGCGCGCGAAAACGGTTGGAAATCAGCGCGGTTTCCGCCTGATTCAAGCGGCAGCCGAGCGTGTGAAAAGAGGCTCTGAGTCTTGTGCGGGGCATACTAATTTTAAAAAATCATGAGATGGCATTTTTTGCGATCATGCTGCTTAAAAGACAATACTGAATGATCTTTTTAAATTCAAGAATTTTATCCGTGCGGTCACATGAAGTTGGGCTTGCGCTTAAAAAGTTTTTCAAGCAACTTCACGGAAGTGATACGAATTCGACTTCACCTCTAGCATGGAGAAATATTAGAATGAACGACACGGCATTCCTGCAATCCGGCTGGTTTACCTGGGTGATATTGCCTTTGCTGATTTTTTGTGCACGCATCGTTGATGTTTCGATCGGCACAATGCGCATCATTTATGTCACGCGCGGCCGGCGGCGCCTCGCGCCCTTGCTGGGATTTTTCGAAGTCACGATTTGGCTGCTGGCCATGGGGCAAATCGTCAAACACCTGGATAATGTGTTGTGCTATTTGGCTTATGGCGGCGGATATGCGATGGGAAGCTTCGTCGGAATCTACCTCGAGGGCAAGCTGGCTTTCGGCATGCAAATCGTGCGGATCATTACCCGCAAAGACGCGCAACAATTGATTTCATACTTGAAAACCGAGGGCTTTGGCCTTACCGTGCTTGACGGCCAGGGCGTGAGCGGGCCGGTGAAGATTATTTTTACCGTGATTCAGCGTAAAAGCCTGAGACACTTGACCGAAATCATACGCCGGTTCAATCCCAAGTCATTCTTGTCGATTGAAGATGTTCGGCTTGCCGAAGAAGCGCAATTTCCGGTGTATCTTGGTCCCAAAGACGTGGTCTAACCAATCGCGCCTGCGGCTTGGGGCAGATTATTCGGAGGAAGAATGACAATATCAGCAGGAGAATTGGCAGCGCAAGACTAGTCAGAACCAGCCACGTTTCTTAAAAAAGAACAACATCGTAACTCCGATCGCCAACATCACCAGCATGACGATGGGATATCCAAAATACCAATTCAACTCCGGCATGTTCCACGGGCTGACCCCCGTATGAAAGTTCATGCCGTACACGCCGGCAATGAACGTCAGCGGAATGAAGATGGTTGAGATCGTCGTCAGCACTTTCATCGTTTCGTTCAGTTTGTGGCTGAGGCTGGAAAGATACAAATCCATCATGCTGGCGGCAATGTCGCGAAAATTCTCGATGGTGTCGATCACTTGCACGGTGTGATCATACACATCGCGCAAAAACACAATGGTGGCGTCTTTGATTAAAGGCGATTCGATGCGGGTGAGCACGCTGATAACTTCGCGCAAGGGCCAGGTGGATTTGCGCAAAAACAGCAGCTCGCGTTTGAGATCATACAGCGTGCGCAGCGTGTCTTTTGTGGGTTTCTCGATCAGCTCTTCTTCCAGCGCATCGATGCGTTCGCCCAGCTTGTCGAGCGCAATGAAGTAATTGTCGACCACGGCATCGAGCAGCCGGTAAAGCAGATAATCCGTGCCGCAGCGCCGGATGCGGCTGCCGGCGGTGCGAATACGGTCGCGCATGGGATTGAAAATATCATCGACGCTTTCTTCGAACGAGAGCAGGTAATTCGAGGTGACCAAAACGCTCATTTGCTGCCCATTTACACAATGGCTATTTTCGTCATACGTCAGCAACTTGACCACGACAAAAATTTGATCGTCGTGCTCTTCGATTTTGGGCCGTTGTGTGGTGTTGGCAATATCTTCCAGCGCGAGCGGATGAATTTTGAAATGATTGCCGAGCCTTTGCAGCAGATTGACATCATGCAAGCCGCTGACATTGATCCAACTCACCGGCGGCATGGTTTTGTTCGGGAATACTTCTTCGATTCTATCAACCTGCTTTTCCAGATAATGCTCGCTCGAGTAGTTGAACATCTTCACAAGCGGCTGGTCGAGTTTCTTTTCACCGACGTAAACGAGCGTGCCGGGCGAGACTCCGGCTTTTTTTGCGGTTTTTTTGCTGCGTCGCGACATATCGCTCCTTCCTCTCAGAAAAGCCTAACACAAACCGGCGACTTACGTCCGATCTGCAATTACGGCGTTAGTGCTGCTCTCCGCTCCGCCGCGAGGGGTTCATACGACTAGGTTAGCCGCGCGCGCCACCCGCGGCGCTTCCATGCGCTTGCTGTTGCAGCAACGCCATGCGGAGCAGGTGTGACCGCAATCGTTGCGCTGGTTTCGCGCTTGAGCGCCGCTGCCAGGGCGGCTATCGCTCTCAAATTCTCCAGATCATCGCGGCCATCGCTTTGCTTTGCCAATTGTTCCGGTAAAAACTCATTCTGCACGAAATGCGTATCGAACTCACCGGCGCAAAATTTTTCATGCTGCATCACCCACAAGCAAAATGGAATCGTAGTTTTCACGCCGCCGATTTCATACTCCCGCAACGCCCGGCGCATGCGGCGAATTGCTTCCTCGCGGTTTGCCCCCCACGCAATCAACTTTGAAATCATGGGATCATAATAGACGGAGATTTCGCCGCCGGCATACACACCGCTGTCTTCGCGTATGCCGAAGCCGTCCGGTTTGTGCACATGCGTCAGGCGGCCGATGGCGGGAATAAAATTATTTTCGGAATCTTCCGCATAGATGCGGCATTCCAGCGCGTGGCCGTTGCTCTTCACTTCTTTTTGCGTCAACGGCAATTTCCGGCCCGCGGCAATTTCAAGTTGCAGCTTCACCAAATCAAGGCCGGTGACCATTTCCGTTACGGGATGCTCGACTTGCAAACGCGTGTTCATTTCGAGAAAATAATACTGGCGATGCTTATCAACAATAAACTCGATGGTGCCGGCGTTGACGTAACCACAACCTTGCGCTGCGGCCACGGCGGCTTCGCCCATCGCTTGCCGCATGTTGGCATCAAGCAATGCAGACGGCGATTCTTCAATCACCTTCTGATGCCGGCGTTGAATCGAGCATTCCCGCTCACCGAGATGAATGACGTTGCCGAATTGATCCGCCAAAATTTGAAACTCAATGTGGCGCGGCTGTTCGACATACTTCTCGATAAAAACCCGGCCGTCGCCGAATGCGGATTGCGCTTCGGAGGCGGCCGTACGCAACAATCCCGGCAAATCTTCGGCGGTATGCACCAGGCGCATGCCCTTGCCGCCGCCGCCCGCAGCAGCTTTGAGCAAAACCGGATAACCAATTTCTCCGGCGATTTTTAATGCTTCGTCGCTGCCGGCGACCGGCTCTTTCGTTCCCGGAACAACCGGCACACCTGCGGCCGTCATAAGCTTGCGCGCGGCAACCTTATCGCCCATTTTGCGCATCGCGGCCCCGGGCGGGCCGATGAAAACAAGCCCGGCTGCGGCAACGGCATCCGCGAATTGCGCATTCTCCGAGAGAAAACCATAACCGGGATGTATGGCTTCCGCGCCGCTTTGGCGCGCCACGGCGATTATTTTTTCCGGCACGAGATACGACTCGCGCGCAGGCGCCGGACCGATAAAATAAGCCTCATCCGCCAGGCGTACGTGCAGCGCGAACCGATCGGCCGCGGAAAAAACCGCGACGGTGCGAATGCCCATCTCGCGACACGTGCGCATGACGCGCACGGCAATCTCGCCGCGGTTTGCAATGAGAATTTTTTTGAACACGATGAGGTTTGTGGTAAAGTACTGAAGAGCTTAAATGCGTATGCGCGGAGATGAGTCGTTCGCGGGATTCCGCACGGGAGTTTTTTTGTATTGGATTTGCGCCGCCAAAAACTTAAACACGAACATGATCGCAAGCCTGCTTGGGGCGGATCACACGATCCTGTCAGCCGCGGAATCAAGTGCTTTTCACGCCCGGAATTTTATCTCCAGAGGGGCTGCCGATCAGCGTGATTGTTTAAATGGTTTTAAAGCTCGCCATGGCCTCGTTTTCATCATCAAAGCTCTCGATCACGTTGTCGAGTTTAGCGATTTTGATAAGCGTCAGCACGCGCGGCTGCAAGTTGACGATCTTCAAACTGCCCTTCACCGGCCGCAATTGGCGAATGCCGAACAAAATCGCGCCCAAACCCGAACTGTCGGCGTATTCGACATGTGTGAGGTCGAGCAAGAGCCTGGCCTCGCCGGCGTTGGCGAATTCGATAAATTTGGTTTTGAGATCGGGCGCAACGCTGAAATCGAGTCGCTGATCTTCCAATCTCAAAATGGTGACATTATTCTTTTTTTCCGTTTGGAGTTGCATAGTCGTTGCTCGTAATGATCTGTCAACATGGGATTGCGTATAGAAATTCCTGAAAAATTTCCAGGGGGTACCGCTGTTTACAATGGAATATTGCCATGCTTCTTTTTAGGATTTGCATCCACTTTATTTTCGAGCATGCCTAGCGCGGCAATGAGCTTGGGCCGCGTTTGCGCGGGTTCAATAATGTCGTCAATATAACCGCGCTCCGCCGCAATGTATGGGCTGGCAAACTTTTCGCGATATTCCTGCACCTTGGTTTCGGTCGCCGCTTTGGGATCCGGCGCTTGTTCGATTTCTTTTTTGAAGATGATCTCAACCGCGCCCTGCGGCCCCATGACGGCGATCTCGGCGGAGGGCCAAGCGTAGTTGATGTCGCCGCGAATGTGTTTTGAGCTCATCACGTCATACGCGCCGCCGTAAGCTTTGCGCGTAATCACGGTGATTTTGGGCACGGTCGCTTCGCAATAGGCATACAACAGCTTGGCGCCGTGTTTGATGATGCCGCGCCATTCCTGGTCCGTTCCGGGCAGAAAGCCGGGCACATCCACCAGCGTGATGAGAGGGATATTGAACGCATCACAGAACCGCACAAAACGCGCCGCTTTGAGCGAAGAATCGATGTCGAGCACGCCCGCTAAAACGGCCGGCTGGTTGGCGACAAAGCCGACCGGTTTGCCGCCAAGCCGCGCAAATCCGACAACGATATTTTGCGCATAACGCTCATGCACTTCCATAAAATCGCCGTCATCCACCACTTTCAGAATGATTTCTTTGATGTCATAAGGCTTGTTGGGATTTTCCGGCACGAGCGTGTTGAGCGCTTCGTCCTGGCGGTTGCTGTCATCAGAACAAGCCTGCAACGGCGGGTCTTCGCAATTATTCAACGGCAGAAAGCCGACGAGGCGGCGAATGCTTTGCACGCACGCGACTTCGTCGGGCAGGAGAAAATGCGCGACGCAGCTTTTGGTGGCATGTGTTTCTGCGCCGCCCAATTCCTCAAACGTGACATCCTCGTGTGTGACGGTTTTGACCACATTCGGACCGGTAACGAACATATAGCTGACGTTCGGCACCATAAAAATAAAATCACTGATCGCCGGCGAATAAACGGCGCCGCCGGCGCACGGGCCGAGAATCGCTGAAATTTGCGGCACCACGCCGCTGGCGAGTGTGTTGCGCAAAAAAATGTCGGCATATGCGCCCAGACTGATCACGCCCTCCTGAATGCGGGCGCCGCCGGAGTCATTCAACCCGATGATCGGCGCGCCATTTTTCATGGCCATATCCATGATCTTGCAAATCTTCGCGCCGTAAGCTTCCGAAAGCGAGCCGCCTAAAACCGTGAAATCTTGTGAAAAAACATAAACCAGACGGCCATGGATGCGGCCATAGCCGGTGATCACACCGTCACCCAAGAATTTCTGTTTTTCCAGGCCAAAATCACGGCACCGATGCTGCACCAGCATGTCCAGCTCATGAAAACTGTTTTCGTCAAGCAAGAGAGCGATGCGCTCGCGCGCTGTGAGCTTGCCTTTTTCATGCTGCTGCTGAATGCGCTTTTCACCGCCGCCGAGTAATGCCTTCTGTTTGAAAGAACGGAGTTGTGCGATTTTATCGGAAGAGGACATTATCTATTGATCCAATAATTTTCTGAACCAATCAGCGATTTCGAGTATACTCCTGGCGACAAAAATTTCTTGTTCAGCGCGTCGAAGGTTTTCTTCGGCAATAGCGACGCAGAATTCGACGGCTTCCTCAAGCGGGATTCTCGTTGGAATGGGGTAACCGCAACGATCTAAAAAATAGAGTGCTGCGGCAAAAGCTGTACGTTTGGTGCCATCCATGAACGGATGACTTTTAATGAGTGACTGAAAAAGTGCGGCGGCTTTTTCGAAATCGGTTTGATAAAGTTCTCGTTTGTCAAACGTCGCAAACGGCCTAGCGACCGCAGCATGCAGTGCATTGGCGTCCCGCAATCCAGGCAATCCACCGGTCTCGGCCACGATCACTTCGTGCATTTCATAGACTCGCACGAGCAGATTGGCGACTTCATTGGCGCGTTCTTGATCTTGCACGTCAGTAATGTTTACCGATTTGCAAGCGTTTCAAACAATTCACGGTTGTTGGCAATCAATTGCTGCACGAACGGAACAGCGCTTTCCGTGAAACGATTCCCATCTTTTGTTTCCCGTTGCGCCAGCCAAATCTCGACCGCCGCCAAGGCGATGGCCTGTATTTCTTTTTCCGGAATTTGGCGCGCACGCACTTGTTGCGTCAAGATATCCGGCAATTCAATGGTAAAAGACATGACATCCTCAATAGATTTTACAGCGATATATAGCCAGAACAGCCCAAAAATGCAAATTCTTTTTGGAGATGGATTGACGCACGGCGTTGTTATGGCGTTTTCGAATTTGCCATTATCGTTTTTTTGCTTGCGGCTGAAAATTCTCGTTACTATTTTTTAACCAGATTTTTAACCTGATGCCGACTCGCTTGCAGTCTTTGTATGCTTTTCTCCTGCCGTTTTCCCAGTAGTTTTTATGCCCCGGCTTCACTTCTATCTTCCATAGCCGTCGCGAATCAACTCCTAAATTGCGCGCCGGCTCGCTGTCGGTTATTTACTTAACTGTAGTTTGGCAAAAATCAGTTCTTAGACATAGCCAGGTATT
>SZPB01000202.1 GCA_030263535.1 Cytophagia bacterium CHB2 | reverse complement strand
ATTATGCCCACATCGTGCTGGTGGCGCGCCAGCTTGGCGGGGAGCGGCAGTTGCCGCAGGAGGAGGTGCAAAAACTGTTCGCCTTGCGCGGGAAATACGGGCAAACCGGTTTGAACCCGGGTTGCGCCGTTTGCGACGAGCCTTGCCTGGGCAGCTCGTGTTTGAATTATGAGGAAAAGTATGTGAGCGGCAGTTCCGATCACCTGAGCGAGGTGGTCGATCGCATCGTCGCGCGGTTGCGTGCCGCCGCTGGAAGCCGACCTTTCGCTTGACTTTCAGAAGCAAATCATCTATATTGGCAGCCGTTTCAAAAATTTATCTGCCTATCTTTATTAGAATATACTCGTCGAGAGTTTTAATCTCACCAAGAGAAGGATGAGCCGTTCATGAGGCGCAATAACACGGTGCGTACGATTCTAATTGCGATCGTGGTTTTATGGGCTATTTATCAGCTTTATCCCACGGTCGTCGTCACCTCCTTGCGCGGCAAGGCGGAGACGCATATCAGCGCACTCACCAAGCTTACCAATATTCAACCCGATGAAATCAACCAGGCGCTTACCAAGGGCGTGCTGGAACAGCGCGTGCGGCAGGCATTGCAGGGCGAGGGCGCGCAATTGCCGGTTGCTTTGCAGGAAGTCGCCGCGTTGGTGAAAGTCAATGACGATCTTGCCAAGCATGAAAGCCAGGCGATAAAACGCGGCCTGGATTTGCAAGGCGGCTCCTACCTTGTTTATGAAGTCGATCTCCCCAAAATGGCCCGCGACATGGCCAAAAACAAAAATGCGCAATTCGATGAGATTTTGCTTGCGGTGGAAACCGAATCGGGCAAGCCCAATGTCGATTTCTTCGAAGTGTTGCAGCGTCGTTTTGCGGAGAAAGATTTGCGGTTGAATCGCTTTTTTGGTGAACGTTCGCAAACCGATGCCGACATCATCGCCGCGCTCAAAAAGAACGCGATAGACGCGGTTGACCGCAACCTTGAAATTTTGCGCAATCGCATCGATCAATTCGGCGTGTCTGAGCCTTCCATCACACGCCAGGGCGACCGGCGCGTGGTCATCGAGCTGGCCGGCATTTCGGATGTCGCGCGCGCCAAGAATATCATTGGCCAGACTGCATTGCTTGAGTTTCAACTCGTTTATGATCCCGAAGTGGTGAACGAAGTTTTTACAAAAATTGACAACGTCGTTAAGCGCGATATTTCACCGCAACAAGACAGCACCCAGCTCGCCGAAGCGGAAGTGGACACGTCTGCAGAAGCGAAAGTTCGTGAAGAAGAAGAGGTAAAAGTCGAGGATCTTTTTGGTAAATCCTCGATTCTCGGGGAGGATTCCTCGGAAGCGGCTTTGGCTGGCGTGGATTCGACGGTCGCCGTTGACAAAGAAATTTTTGGTGAAAGGCCGGTTCTTTCGCTTGGGGCTGCGCTGGGCCCTGACTTTGGATTCCCCGTCAAGAACCAGAGAATTGTAGAACGCATCATCAACAGCTCGGAAGTGGAAAGAGTTATTCCCGCGGATGCTGAGCTGGCCTGGTCAGGCAAACCCGAGCAAATCGCTGACAATCAGTATTATCGCCTTTACTTGCTCAAGAAAGAGCCGGAATTGACCGGCACCTACTTGACGGAAGCGCAGGCGACGATCGGCAGCGGCGCGGGCGTGGTGCGCCAGGGTGACTGGCAAGTCAACATGAATATGAACGATCAAGGCGCGAGAATCTTCTCGCGCGTTACCGGCGCCAATGTGAACAAACGCCTGGCCATTGTGCTGGATGGCAAAGTGATGATGGCGCCGAATATTGAAGACAGAATTCCAAACGGTTCAGCCGTGATTCGAGGCAGCATGGGTGCGCAGGAAGCGCAAGATCTTGCTATCGTGTTGCGCGCTGGCGCTTTGCAGGTTCCCATGAAAGTAATCGAAGAGCGCACTGTCGGGCCCTCGCTCGGCAAGGATTCGATTGCCAAGGGGCAATTCTCCGCCATTCTCGGCCTCATCATCGTCGTCGTGTTCGTGAGTATTTATTATAAACTCTCGGGTTTGATTGCGAATACGGCTTTGTTGATGAACCTTGTAATCGTCATGGCCGCGCTCGCGTTTTTTGACGCCACGCTGACGCTGCCGGGCGTGGCCGGTATCATTCTCACGATCGGCATGGCGGTGGACGCCAACGTGCTGATCTTCGAGCGCATTCGCGAAGAGTTGCGCGCCGGCAAAACTGTGCGCGCCGCCATCGACCAGGGATATAGTCGCGCGTTCTGGGCAATCTTCGATTCCAACCTCACGACGCTGCTCACCGCCATCGTGCTCTATCAATTCGGCACCGGCCCGATTCGCGGCTTTGCGGTGACGCTCTCCATTGGAATCGTCGCCAGCATGTTTACGGCGATTGTGGTCACGCGCGTTATCTTCGATTTCGTTACGTCGCGCCGGCGCATGGCGACATTAAGCATTTGATCGTCAGTTTTTTAGTCAGGAGAAACGGTAGCAATGGAATTTTTTCATCAAACCAATATTAATTTTCTTGCCAAGCTCAAAATTGCGCTATCCATTTCGCTGGCGTTGATTTTGGCCGGAATCGTTTCGCTCGTGGTGAAAGGCGGGCCGTTGTACGGCATCGATTTTTTGGGCGGCACGGAAGTCAATGTCAGATTTCATAATTCCCAACAAACCGCGGAAGTACGGCAGGCCCTGACGTCGCAGGGATTCGGCAAAGCAGAAATCAAGCAATTCGGCGACCCCACGGATTTTTTGATTCGCGTGCAAGAACAGGAGAGCGGAACTTCGATCTCTGACGGTATTCTCGCGGCTTTGCAAAAGGCTTTTCCGAACGATAAACCCGTGCTGCAATCCGTCGACAGCGTCGGTCCAAAAATCGGGCAGGAATTGCGCGACTCCGCCATCTGGGCCATTATCATTTCACTGGCGTTAATTTTGATTTATATCAGCTTTCGGTTTGAGTTTATCTTCGCGGTGGGTTCGGTCATCGCCCTCTTTCACGACGTCATGATCACGCTGGGGATATTTTCCATACTCAATTTGGAAATCAATTTGGCGGTGATTGCGGCGTTTCTAACTCTCGTGGGTTATTCGCTGAATGATACGATCGTGGTTTATGATCGCATTCGCGAGAACATGGTCTTGTTGCGCCGTGAATCCATGAACATTGAAAAAGTCATCAATCTAAGCATTAACCAAACGCTCAGCCGCACGATTCTGACGGGCGGCACCACGTTTATCGTTGTGGCGGTTTTGCTTTATTTCGGCGGCGAAGTGATCCGCGGCTTTGCCTTCTGCATGCTCATCGGCATCCTGATCGGAACCTATTCTTCCATTTTCATCGCGGCGCCGCTGGTGGTGGAATGGTACAAGAAGCATCAAACGGCAAAAATCAAGATGAAGCCGGTAGGCGTGCGTTAACTCATTGAGCGCCGCCGGCAAAGATGGTTCCGCCGGCGGGCTTTGCGCCTCATTCGAACAGTTCAAAGAGGTGTGAAAATGAATGTGCGAGAAAAAAACGTCGGCAACACCGTCGTCCTGGAACTGTCCGGAAAAATCATGGGCGGCCCGGACGCGAGTCTGCTCAACGACAAGCTGCATGAGTTGATTGACAAAGGCCAGACCAAAATCATCGCCGACATCGGCGGCGTCGAATGGATGAACAGTTCCGGCTTGGGCATTTTGATCAGCGGCTTGACGACGATGCGCAACAATGGCGGCGAACTAAAGCTCGCCAACGTGACGGAGCGCATTCAGAGCTTGTTGATGATCACCAAGCTGTTGACCGTTTTTGAAACGTACGAATCGGTCGATCAGGCAATCGCCAGCTTCAAATAAACCAGCCACGTGATGATTCGTTGCGCGCCCGCGCCGAACCCGGCGCATTCTTCTCCATTGTGCGCCTCCGTGAACAAACCTGCATATTTTTAATTTCCCCATTACTATGTCTGTTCAAATCGTTATTGGCGCCCAGTGGGGCGACGAAGGCAAAGGCAAGATCATTGACTTGCTCAGTGAAAATGTCGATGTCGTTGCGCGTTATCAAGGCGGCGCGAATGCCGGACACACCGTCGTTCTCGGCGACGAAAAATTCGTACTGCACCTGATTCCCTCCGGCATTTTGCACGAACACACCGTCTGCCTGCTGGGCAATGGCGTGGTCATTGATCCGGTTGCGTTTCTCGACGAAGTGAAGCTGCTCAAGCAGCGCGGCGTGGCTGTGCAAGGCCGCTTATTCATCAGCCATCGCGCGCATTTGGTGATGCCATATCATAAACTGCTCGATCAAAGCCGCGAATCAGCAAACGGGCATGAAAAAATCGGCACCACCGGCCGCGGCATTGGCCCGGCTTACGTCGACAAAGCGCATCGCATGGGCATTCGTGTCGTCGATTTGCTCGATGAAGAGGTGTTGCGCAGAAAAATCGAACAGAATTTGCAGGAGAAGAACGCGATCTTGAGCGCGCTTTATGATGAGAATCCCCTGGATCCGGAGGATATCTTGCGCGCTTATCAGGATTTTGACGAACAGCTCGACCCCTTTATCACCGATGTTTCGCGCCACTTGAACCACGCGATTGACACCGGGCAAAAGGTTTTGTGTGAAGGCGCGCAAGGCACATTGCTCGATCTCGATTTCGGCACGTATCCTTATGTTACTTCCTCAAGTCCGACGAGCGGTGGCGCCTGCACCGGTCTTGGTATCGGCCCCACGAAAATCGACACTGTCTTGGGCGTGATCAAAGCCTATACGACGCGGGTGGGCATGGGGCCGCTGCCCACAGAGATTCCGGAAGAGAACGGTGTGGATTTACGCAGCTTGGGCGCAGAATACGGCGCCACCACGGGCCGCCCGAGGCGCTGCGGCTGGTTCGATGTGTTGGTGGCGAACTATGCCGTGCAAGTCAACGGCATTGCCGCGTGGGCGTTGACCAAGCTGGATGTGCTCGATTCCCTGCCCGAAATTCAGGTGTGCACCGCCTATCGCCATCGCGGAAGGGAGCTGGCGCATTTCCCGGCGGATATGCGCATCCTGGAGAATTGTGAGCCGGTTTACGAGACCCTGCCGGGCTGGCGCGAACCGACCGGCAAGGCGCGCACCTTTGAGCAATTGCCGGCAGCCGCGCAGGATTATTTGCGCTTCATCGAGAAATTGACGCAGACGCCGATTCGGATCATTTCCGTTGGCGCCGGCCGCGAGCAAACGATTTTGCGGTGATCGAAATTCGTCGCGACTCCGTTCGGGGCAGAAGAATAGTGCGGATTTGAACCATACCAGATATGAATTCTTTGGGAGATTGCGCGATGACGATTACCACCACGGAATCCATCCAGGGCAAAACGATTGTCAAATATTTGGGCATTGTCACGGGTGAAGCCGTCATCGGCTCTCACCTGGTTGATGATTTGTTCAAGGGCATTCGCGGCATTGTTGGTGGGCGGACGAGCCGGCATGAAAAAAACTTGGTGGCCGCGCGAGGCCTGGCGCTCAAAGATATGCAAGCCAATGCCGCACAGCTCGGCGCGAATGCCGTGGTTGGTGTAGATTTGGATTATGAAGCTTTTGGCGTAGGCGAGACGATCTTGATCGTCATTGCCAACGGCACGGCTGTACTCGTGGAATAAGCGAAAGATCGTTCAGCGACGGCTTGGCCGGCGCTTTCGGTTTGAAAGCTAAAAATGCGGCATGAGGATCAGGCTATCACATTTCGATCAAGTCCCAAGGAGTGCCTTTTAAGTAACCTACTCATTTTTTAAACCGCGAATGAACGCGAATATTCGTTAATTTCAAAATTCGCGTTTATTGGCGTCCATTCGCGGTTTGTGATATGGGCAGGTTATTTAAGCGAGAATCCTAAATTGAGGTACCGATGACGCGTGCTCAAGCCTATCAACTGATGTGCGAGTGGACAGCCTCCGAAAGCCTGCGCAAACACATGCTCGCCGTCGAAGCGGCCATGCGTTTTTATGCGCGCAAATTCGGCGAGGACGAGGAAACCTGGGCAGTGGTAGGCCTGTTACACGACATGGATTATGAGAAACATCCCTCCAAAGAAGAACATCCCTATCAAACCGTAAAATTGCTGCGCGAGAGGGGCGAGCCGGAGGCGATTGTCCGCGCGATTTTGGCGCATGCCGATTATTCCGGTGTGACGCCTGAAACCCCGATGGAAAAAACCATTCTCGCTGTGGATGAATTGTGCGGCTTCCTCACAGCCGTCGCGCTGGTGCGCCCGAGCAAAAGCCTGCGCGACGTCGAAGTCAGCTCCGTTAAGAAAAAAATGAAAGACAAGGCCTTCGCGCGCCAGGTCAGCCGCGATGATATTTCGCGCGGCGCAACCTTGCTCGGCTTGACGTTGGACGAGCACATCGCGAATTGTTTGGAAGCGATGAAAGCGGTGGCCGGCGAATTGGGACTGGCCGGCCAGGTTTGAAGGCCGCGCTGATCCTCGGCGATTAACGCATCGCCCTCACCACCGCCTCGTGCAGTTTCGGGCGAAACGGCAAAATGCGCCGGTTCTCGCGCGTGGGATGAACGCGGTTGCTGAGCAACACGACCAGCAATCCGCTTTGCGGATCGGCCCACACCGATGTGCCGGTGTAACCGGTGTGGCCGAATGCTTTCTCACTCATCAACTTGCCCGCCGAATTATTGCCATCAGCGGTATCCCACCCCAAAGCGCGGCTGCTGCCTGCCACCAAATTCTGCCGTGAAGTAAACAATTCGATCGTTTTCGGCGAAAGCAGTTGCGTTTCGCCGTAGCTGCCGCCATTCAACAACATTTGCAAGAAAATGGCAAGATCGCGCGCACTGCCGAAAAGTCCGGCATGGCCTGAGACGCCGCCGAGCCGGTAGGCATTTTCATCGTGCACCACGCCGTGAGAAAATTTGCCTGTGCGGCCCTCGGTCCACGTATCGAATTCTGTCGGTGCAATGCGCGGCAGAAATTCCGTCGGCGGATTGAAAAACGTCTCCCCCATTTTGAGCGGCGCAAAAATTTCGTCACGGCAAAAAAGCTCAAGCGTTTTGCCGGAAATGCGTTCAACAATTTTCCCCAACAAAATCGCGCCAAGATCGGAGTAGACGGTTTTGGTTGCGGTGGGATATTCCAGTTCTTCGCGCAGAATGACGTTGATAATTTCATCGGCGGTTTTGTAGTCTCTATAGTACAATCGAAATGCCACCAAGCCGGAACAATGCGTCAGCAGATGGCGCACCGTGATTTTTTCCTTGTCTTTTCCGGTAAACTCCGGCAGATAGGTTTGCACCTTCTCATCCAGATCGAGCTGGCCGCGTTCATAAAGCAACATGCATGCGGTTGTCATGGCAACGACTTTGGAAACGGAGGCCAGATCATAAATGGCGTGCAACGGCACGAGGCGCGCATATTCGCCGTAGCCAAGGTTGCCGAACGCCTCGTGCATCACGATTTTTCCTTGGCGCGCAATGAGCAAAACCGCGCCGGGAAACACCGAATCGCGCACGGCTTGCCGCATCATCAGCCGCGCCGAGTCGAGCCCCGCCGCGGCCATCCCGGCTTCTTCTGGAAAAGCATATTGCAAGTTCGGCTTCATGGAAATTTCTTGCGCTACTGGTTGGTTCATTTTTACAGATAATTGCAAACCAGCGCCGCGCTCAAAATAGCCGGGAATGCTGATGGGCAAGCGACCGGTGATCGGCTCACGGCCGGTGAGGGCTCGTGCGGCTGCGAGACTCAACAATTCTTCCGCATCATAGGCCACAAGATAAGCTGCCGCTGCTTTGACCTGGGGATATAAATAAGGATTGCCAAAGCTGACAACGGCCGCCGGCACGCCGGTCGCAAGCAAAGAGTCAACCACCGGCTGCATGGCGCGCGGCAATCCCACCTCGCCTTTCCAGGCGCGCAGCGCCGTATAAATTGGCAGAACTTGTACGCTTGCCGCACGCACCGCCGCAAGCGCGGTCTTGATCTCTTCGGAAGAGCTGCGCGGGTGCAGCGACACAACTTCCAAACCGTTCACGAAGCGCCGCAGTTCTCGCACAAACGGCGTTCGTGTTATTGCGCGCGGCTCGTCTCCAATATTCACAACCGCGATGCGCCCGCTGCGATTAAGCGGGAGCACATTCTGTTCATTTTTCAATAACGTCATGGCACGTTGAGCGGCAACTTCAGCCGTTTGCACGGCTTCGGGACGGCGCAGGCGCGCGGCAACAGAATCCAAATTTACCAGGCGTTGCTGCTGCAAATTCAGGCGGGATTTGGCCAGCAGCATGCGCAGCACGGATTGATCGATTTGTCCGCTGGAAATCTCGCCGGAGCGCACGCGCCGCTCGAGTTCCTCGATCATCTGCGGAATATGCTTCTGTGCAAGAATGATATCCGCCCCGGCTTTGACCGCAGCCACGGTGGCAAACGCCTCGGTATAGTTTTTTTCGATCGCCCACATTTCCATGGCATCCGTAATCAAAACGCCCTCGAATTTCAGCCGGTCGCGCAACAGCCTTGTCATGATTTCGGGCGAGAGCGTTGCAGGCGCATAAGGATTCATGTTCACGCCGCGCACGTTGACGTGCGCCGTCATTATGAAATCTACACCCGCGGTCATGGCGCGGCGAAACGGCGCCAATTCGAGTTCCTCCAATCGTGCACTGTCGGCGCCGACATAAGCCAGTTCGATATGCGAATCCTGCTCGGTGTCCCCGTGGCCGGGAAAATGTTTTGCTGTCGCCAGCAAGCCGCCGTCATGGCAGCCGCGAATGAACGCCTCGGCAAAACGCGAAACCGTTGCCGCCTCCTCGCCAAACGCGCGCACATTGATGATGGGATTCGCGGGGTTGTTGTTGATATCGACCACAGGCGCGAACGTGATGCCCAGCCCCAGGGCGCGAGCTTCACGCGCCGTATGCCAGCCCACTTGATATGCGATACTCGTATCGCCGCTGGCGGCAAGCGCCATGTTGGTTGGGAAATCCGTGCCGCGAAAGCGCGCGGCGCCGTGCTCCATGTCCGCCGTAAACAGCAGCGGCGTCTTGCTCAGCGTTTGCAGGCGATTCGTCATGTACGCGGTGGCATAAGGCTCGCCATTCCAAAGATGCAAGCCGCCAATTTGGTATTCCGTAACCAACGTTTCAACTTCCCGCCACTGCGGATCGCTTTCCGGTTTGAAGTTGGTATCGAGGTAGTAGATAAAAAGCTGGCCCAGCTTCTCGCGCAATGACATTTTTGCCAGCGTCTTACTGGCCCAGGACGAGGAGGCCGGCTTTAGCGATGAAGAAAAGCGCTGAGAAGATTGCGCCAACACCGTCACGGCGCCAGTGAGTGACAGTACAACGCTGAGGACGATGGACTTGACTAAAACGCGCTTTAGATGATACGCACCGGCGGCAAATAAATCCGATTTCATTGCAACGAGCCGGATCGTCGGGGTTCCGGCGGTTGCGTGAACATGTTTCAAAATACGCACGTCTTGCTCCCAAAAAGGTTCACACCGGCAACGAAACTAAATATTTTCACACAGCATGATCTGTTGCATGCTTACAAGCCGGGCAATTGCCTGACATCGATCTTCTTGTTGAAGATAATCCGGCCGGGCGCATTGCTGTCGAGATCGCGCGCCTCGACCACGAGTTGAAACACGTCCGGATGAATCGGGCTGAGGTGAATATCGACGTCGAACAACTCACCGGTTGCGGGTGTGCAGGCGTTGTTCATATCGAGCCGGATGTCGATGCGTTCGCCGCCCTCTTCAATTTCCGCTTGTGGCTGTGGATTACAGCCTTCCACCACAACGTTGAGGCGCAGCAGCCGCAGTATTTTATTGAAGCGCAATTGCAGCGAATCGGGCACGGGTTGATAATTTGGCGCGTTATGCGAGTAGGCGGAAAGCGCGACAATCGCCGTCGGAATATCGGCATAAAGCGAGGTGGGCTGCCTGTCGCAGGCAAACAGCACGGCGGCAATCAGCGTGAAGCCGATCAACTTGGCGGCGGTTTGAGCATTGACCATAATCCGCATCCTTGTGCAAAGCAATACCGCGGCAAAATATGAAAAAGATTCACAAAAGAAAACAGGAATGCCTTGCTTTTCTCGATGATTTTTTTATCTTTTCGACTCGATCTTTTTAAGGCAGCCACTAATCTCAACTCGCGGTCTTCAGCTATTGCCAAGATTAGCCGGTTTTAGGAAGAAGTGAATACAAGGAAAGGCAATATGAAAACGATTCTCGTGGTCGAGGATGAAAAAAATTTGCGCACGCTTTATTCTCAGGAGTTGGAAGCTCTGGGTTATCAGGTGATTGCCACGGCGGACGGCCGCGCCGCCCGCGAGCAAACCAGAAATCGCCAGGTCGATCTTGCGATTGTCGATATCAAACTAAACGGCGAAAACGGCCTGGAAGTCGTGCGCGATCTGATGCAGGAAAATCGCAACCTGAAGATCATTTTGAATTCTGCGTATTCGACATACATGAGTGATTTCACCAGTTGGTCGGCGGATGCTTATCTCGTCAAATCCTCGGATTTAAGTCAGCTCAAAACAAAAGTCCGGGAATTGACGGCGCAAGAAAATGGCCATTATGTTGTTTGATCAAACCGGAGTCCATAACGGCTGTGCCTGCGTTCGGAGTCGGCCAGACGAGTGTGCGTTCGCCGGCGCCACGACGATTATCGCTTATCTTCGCTAACGCCCTCGTGTTGACGATCTCACCAAACGACGATATCCCTGCGTTTATAGATTTGAAACTGATGTGAGAATGCCTTCATGGCTGGAACTTGCTAAGGTACTTTCATATGCCCGCATGCAAAAAATGTCAACGTGAGATCTCGACGGTCGAGGCGCAATTCTGTCCTTATTGCGGCGCGCCGATTGGTGATGAAGGCTTGTTTGAATTCAACGCGCAAGCGCCCCCGCCGCCTGCAGAAGCCGCCGCGCCGGTGCCGGCGTTTCCGGATGCTTACGAGCCTTTCTCGCCGCCGCCGCGGACTGAAGCAAAACGTCCGACCGACTGGGAAGATCGCGCGAACCTCGGCTTTCTGCGCGGCTTGAGCCAAACCTTGAGCGACGCCACCTTGCGCCCCTCGGAATTTTTTCGGCGCACCTTGCCCACCGGCAACATTGGTTCCGCGCTCTTGTTCGCCCTGCTGGTTTGGATGACGGCCGGCCTGATCTCGCTGTTTTGGCAAAGCCAGATGATGGATTCGTTTCCGCTTCTGGAGCAGCTCGAACGCGAATTCAGTTTGGAGTTCGGGCGGGAGCAATACGGTTTGTATGTGCTGGTTTTGCCGTTTTGGATGACCCTCGTCATTTTCGTGTCTGCCGCGATTTTTCATGTCTGTTTGCTTTTGGTGGGCAGCGGAAGAAGCGGCTGGGAAGCGACCTTTCGCGCGTTGTGTTACAGTTTCGGGCCGCAATTGCTCAGCGTCTTGCCGGTGTGCGGCGGGATTATCGCGATGTTTTGGCAACTCAGCATTGTGCTCACCGGCTGGCGCGAATTTCATCAGAGTTCGACGCCGCGCGTCGCGCTTGCTGCGTTCTTGCCGCTCATTTTATGTTGCGGGTTCGCGTCATATTTTCTCTTTCGGTTTGCCGATGTCCTGTCAAATCTCAATTTGCCGCAATAACGTGAGGCCGGAGCTTGCCATGCGGCAACAACTTTGGACGAGCATCGGATTCGCCTCGCTTTTGCTGTTGAGCGTGCTCGCGCTGAAATTTGCAGCGCCGCTTGCACACCTCTTGCCGCGCTGCGTGATGTATGACTTGTTCGGTTTGCCGTGCCCCACGTGCGGCGCCACGCGCGCATTTTTGGCGTGCGCCCGCGGCGATTTCGCCGCGGCCTTTGCGGCCAATCCCTTGACCACGCTGATCTACGCCTCGCTGTT
>SZPB01000201.1 GCA_030263535.1 Cytophagia bacterium CHB2 | reverse complement strand
CAGTGGCGGAACCGATTATCGAATTGGTGCGATGGTATGCGCAGGAAATATTGCAGAAAAGCCTCAATCAAGCGGCCTGGGACGGCGAACAAGCTTTCATCTTCCTGGATGAAGTCCAGAATCTTCCGGATTGGGCGCCGCAATTAAAACATCTGGTGGACATGCAGCCGGTGCGCGTGGTCGTGACCGGCAGCTCGGCATTGCGCATCGAAGCCGGCAGGGACAGTCTCGCCGGGCGAATCAATACCCTGGAAATGGGGCCGCTGTTTTTGCGTGAAATTGCCGGCGTGAGAAAAATCGGAAACCTCTCCGGTTTTCTTCCTGCCAACGGCTTGGGTCCGATGAAAGACAAAAATTTTTGGCTGGAGCTGCGCCGTTTCGGCGAAGACAACCGGGAGCTTCGCGATCTTGCGTTTGCGGCGTTCTCCGAACGCGGCGCTTATCCCGCCGCGCAGGTTCGAACCGATTTATCCTGGGAACAGCTTGCCGATCACCTCAACGAAACCGTGGTGCGCCGGGCCATCCAACATGATTTACGAATGGGGCCTCGCGGCAAGCAACGCGACGAACATCTGCTGGAAGAAGTTTTTCGTCTGGCATGCCGCTATCTCGGGCAAGCGCCCTCGCAAGCCCTGTATTTGTCGGAATTGAAGGCCTCTCTGCGGGCCAACCTCGGCTGGCAGCGCGTTTTGGCATACTTGAAATTTCTGGACGGTACATTGCTGCTGCGCTTGATTCACCCGCTCGAGCTTCGGTTGAAGAAAAAAAAGGGGGCGCCGAAACTCTGTCTCTGTGACCATGCGCTCCGTGCCGCATGGTTACAGGAAGTCGTGCCGTTAACTCCGGTGGCTTTGAAGAAATCATCCCACCTTTCCGATGTAGCCGGACGGATAGCGGAAAGTGTGGCGGGATATTTTTTGCGCTCGATCATCAATCTTGGAGTCGCGCATTTTCCCGAGCGTGGCGCCGAGCCGGAAGTCGATTATATCCTCACCATCGGAGAGCAGCGCATCCCGGTGGAAATCAAATATCGCCGGCGCATCGATTTCAAAGACACGCTGGGGTTGCGATCTTTTATCGAAAAGTCACATTACAATGCCCCGTTCGGCATTATGATTACGCTTACGGACGAGGCGGCAACCGATGATCCGCGAATTGTTTCCCTGCCGCTTTCGACTTTGCTCTTGCTGCGCTAGCGACAGCAGCGAAGACAAACATGGAGCCATCGGTGCAAAAGCCTGTTACTAAAACCGATTCGTGATGAACACCTCCTATCCCCCTCCCGTCGACAAATTGCTGACCTACGGCGATTGCCGGAATTTTCGTGACTGGCCGGATTATCTCGCGCTGGGATTCACCCGCGAGCATGTTGACGATCTCATTCGCATGGCCACCAGCGAGGAATTGAATTGGGGTGACTCAGACAGTCTTGCCGTGTGGGCGCCGGTGCATGCGTGGCGTGTACTTGGACAGCTCAGGGCGGCAGCGGCAATTGCACCGTTGATAAATTTTTTCAAATACGTTGAACCCGACGACCAATGGGCGCCTTTGGAGCTTCCCCAAATCCTGGGCATGATCGGCCCGGCGGCCATCCCGGTGCTGGCAGAAATTCTCTTGAATCCGGCGAACAAAATGTATCCCCGTACTTATGCCGGAGACAGCCTGTGTGAAATCGGAAAATGGCATCCGGAGTTCCGGGAAGCATGCGTCAAGCAACTGACGGCCGCCATAAAACAAGCGGAAAACAACCATCCCAGCCTCAACGGATTTATTTTGGCGAATTTACTCGATCTCAAAGCGGTCGAGGCCGCGCCGGAAATCGAGCGGGCATTTGTGGCCGAGGCCATTGATCCCACCATTGCCGGCGATTGGGAGGATGTACAAATCGAATTCGCCCTGCTTGAAGCGCGCAAAACCAGGCCCACTTATTCTGTTTTTGACAGCATTTCTGAAGACGATGATTGGGATGAGGGTGAGGAAGATGAAATGACTGGCGGCGAGGAAAGTCAAAACGAAGTGATTGCGCCGCTGTTTCACAATAACCGCAAAAAACGCGATGCCGCCAAAGCCAAAAACAAGAAGGCCATGGCCAAAAAATCGCGCCGCCAAAACAGGAAGAAGAAAAAGAAGAAATGAGGAGAATCTGTCGTGAAGCCATTTTTGTTGAGTGGGGCAATCATTCTGGCGTTATCTGCCTGCCAGGGCGGCGATGCGCCGCGAGAACCTGATTCTCAATCTGAAGGCGCTATTTCCGTAGCCGAGGGCAGTCAAACCGGCACAGAAGCGCGTGTTCCGGACGAGGCTGCAAGGCGGGCGCTTTTAACTCTCGAAGAAAAAATCATGCGGCAACCGGATGACGCTGCCTTACGCCGCGAATTCGGCGCGCAAGCGATCGATGCTGCTGCCGGCGTGATTTGGACTATCGGGCGCGGCAAAGTTCCTCCGGGCGAAAGCATCGCGGCAATTGCACAGAACAAGGCCAAACAAGCGGCCTTAATCGACGCCAGCCGCTGGGCGGCCTATGTGTTGGAATGGCAGAGGAATGATTATGCCACAGCCTTTGGCGCGCTGCGCGGCGAAGTGCCCAACAGCGTCATCGTCAACGAAAGCTTCTCAGATTCGATGTGTGTGGTGCTGGTGAAAACCTCGCTGCCGAAGTGACACCGCGAGGATTGAGCAGCAGCAGTTCAGCCACGGCCAAGCCGTTGCAGAACGTTAGTGCCTTTATAGCAAAATCGCTGCAAAAAAGTAAAGAATTTAACCACGGATTACATGGATTTCACGATTTCACAGATTATTGGAAAAGCCAATCCGTACTGCAAATCTGCAACATTTTGTTTTTTTAAAACATTTTTATGGCCACAGATGCACACTGATGAAACACGGATGTGGGTGAGATGATTCCCGATTGTAAATGCGCACCGGTTCTTCTTTGAACTCTTCTCAAAAAATGTTAACAAAAAATCCGTGAAAATCCGTGTTCATCGGTGGCTTCAAAATTTTTGATTGCGGCATAGCTGCGCCATAAAATCCGTGGTTTGTTGATTATCTTTTTGGCTCCGCCTCGTTCGGTTTACGGATTGTACGTTAATGATGGAACTCAAACTCACCCGCTACACCATTCGTCCCTGGCAACGCGGCGACGAAGCCTCGCTGGTGCGGCATGCCAACAATCGCAGCATCTGGCGCAACCTGCGTGACACGTTTCCGCATCCGTACACGCTGAAAGATGCGGAGGAGTGGATTCGATTTGCGAACGCGGAAAATCCTCCCAGGAATTTTGCGATCGTGGTCGAGGGGGAAGCGGCAGGCGGCATCGGTTTCGTTTTGAAAGAGGATGTTCATCGCGGCGCGGCGGAGATCGGCTACTGGCTCGGGGAAAAATTTTGGGGACGCGGCATCATTACCGAGGCCGTGGCCGCTATGACAGAATATGCGTTTGCGAGCTTCGATATCTGCCGCATTCAGGCCGGCGTGTATGAGTGGAACCCGGCCTCGATGCACGTACTCGAAAAAGCCGGTTATCAATTTGAAGCACGTTTGCACAAAAGCGTCTCAAAAGACGGAAAGACGATCGACGAGCTGATTTATGCCATCGAGCGTCCCGCTCGGACTCACTAGTGATCTGTAACATTGAAAACTTTCTCGTCCATCACCGTCATCCTGTAAAAATTTGCGCGCAGCGCCGAGTACCTCACAGGATTCCTTCGGAATGACACTCGGAATCATTTATACAAGAAGATAACAAAGCACTAGTTACGAATTGCTAATCAAACTCCAATCTCATCATGAAAATTCGTTTTCTCCCTGTCTTTGTTTTGTGTGTGAATGCGACCCTGCTTACAGGTCATGCGCAAACGCTGACACACGGCCCGTTCGCGGGCGCGGTGACGTCAAACTCCGCGCGTTTTTACGTGCGCGTCGCGCCGGCCGGGGATGCCGTCATCCGGCTTTCTCTGTCGCCTAATTTCGACAATGCGATCGTCACAACGGCGGTGCGCACGGATTCTTCCCGCGATTTTGCTGCCTTGCTTGATATTTCAAACTTGCAACCGGATCAGCGTTACTACTATCAAGCGCTGGTCAACGGCCAGCCCACCGGCGAGGTTCGCAGCTTTCGAACATTTTTTCGCGAGGGCGAACGCGCGCCGTTTCAATTCGCGTTCGGATCTTGCGTCGTGGTTCGCCGGCAGCCGCAGCCCGGCGATGGCCGCGTTTTTACCGTCATGAAAAACGATGACCTCCGTTTCTTCCTGCAAATCGGGGATTGGTGTTACCCTGATACGACTGACTCACAAACGAATCGGCAGCGCGTGTTCAGCGCGGACATGGGCAGGGTGCAGACGACCTATCGTGCAAAATACGATTCGTCGCATGCGCTGCAACACGTCCTGCGCACGACACCAATTGACTATGTTTTCGATGATCACGATTACATGAACGACGATGCTTCGGCGTTGAGCTATCCGCGCCCGGATTCGATGCGTACCATCGAGGTTTCGCCCGTTGCCCGTGAAAACAGCATTCGCGGCTATCAGGAATTATTTCCGGGCTATCCGCTCGCCAACGCGCAAGGCGGCATCTGGCACAAGTTCACCTGCGGCAACGCGGACTTTTTCATGCTGGATACGCGCAGCCAGCGCCGTCCCAATCTCGATGCCTTTGTTTACAATCCCGCCACCGACAGCATCGAATTCGCGCCGGACGAATCGCATTCCATGCTGGCCGGCTATTCCGATTTGCCGGGCGAAGATCAAATGAACTGGCTGCTGCGGGAATTGCGCGCTTCAACCGCCGATTGGAAATTCATTGTCACCACCGTGCCATTCAATCGCGGCTTGCGCCGGGTGATTGATCTCTCCGTGGCGCTGCAAGACAGCATCGTCTTTGTGCCGGGTTACGGCTCCGGCTCGCTGCTGCGCGTCGGGCTTGGAATGGCGGATAAATGGGTGGGATTTCCGGCGGATCAGGAACGTTTGTTGCAATTTATCGATGATAATCAAATCAAGAATGTCATCATGCTCAGCGGCGACACGCACACCGCCGCAATCGATGACGGCCAAAACGGCGGCTTGCCGGAATTGATGGCCGGCGCATTGGAGCAATCCAACTCGCGTTTGGTATTGTTGCTCGAATTGTTCGGTTTCAATATCTGGAACGGCGGCGGGCAGAATCTGGCCTCGGGGAATTTCAACGATGCCTATGGCCGGGTCACAGTGTTCGGCGCAGATTCCGTGCTTTTGGAAATTGTCGATGAGTTCGGCGCGCGGGTTGCGGGCAAAACCATTCGCGCGGCCTCCGGCACAGCCGTTACCTCAAACGGAAAAGCCCCCGGCAGTTTTCAATTGCTGCAAAGCTTCCCGAATCCGTTTTCTCCGGCGCAGCAACCCGGAACGATTCTGCGTTACGAGCTGCCCAAGCCTTCTTATGTTGATCTCGTAATTTACGACTTAACCGGGCGCCGTGTGCGCAGCCTGCCCACTATTTGGCAACAGGCCGGCATGCAACAATTCCGCTGGGACGGCCGCGATGCCGCGGGCGAATTCGCCGCCAGCGGGGTTTATCTCATGCGCGTCAATCTTACGGATTTGCAGGGACGGCAACAATCCGCGACGCGCAAGATCGTGCTGCTGCGATGAGGCACGCCGCTACTTGGCCTGGCTCTGTTGCTCCGCCTGCACATACTGATTGAACATCTTTATGAACGCCGGGCGATTGCGTTGCGCCTGTTTCACATCGTCCTGGCTGTGATGCATGCGCTGGATCCAATAAATTTCCGCCAAATCCTCGGGCCAAACGACGATGTAATTTTTGCCGGTTTTGTACACTTTGCCGTTGGTTTCGGTGACCTCGGCTTCTTTGCCCTCCATTATCAAAATACGCTCGCCGTTTGAGGTGATGCCGGCTTCAATCATGCTTTGCCCGCCTTCGCCAAAAGCCTCTGAGATAGTTCCGGTCAGAAGTGCGTGCGTTTTCACCTGCAGCTTGCCTTCGACGATATCGATGTCACGCTGTTGGAGCAACAGACCATCCTCCGCCAACTCGGCGGAATCCTGCTTGCTTTGCCAATACTCGATCAACTCCGCAAAATCCTTTTGGAGTTTCTCCTGATTTTCGGCATCACTCGATATATTGTGATAAATGAGAGTCACTTCCGGCGGCTGATTCTTGCCCGGAAAGCGAATGCGAACTTCCACGGCTTCAATGAAAAGACAGCCGTTCATGACGAAAATGGCAAGCAGGGCAATCAACAAAACAATTCGGTTCATGAGAATACCCTTTCAATTTTAGCCATGCACAAGTAAGCGCTGCGCGCGTGTCTGGATTGGCGGCGTCATTTTGTCTGGGCGATCAACTCGTTCAAGGTGATCTCTTGATGCGGGGGGATTTGTGACAGGCTTCGCTCAACCGGCGCCATGCTCGTGCGGGACGAGTTGTTTCGCTGGAGAATTCGAATACCATCAGCGGCAATCACGCCGATGCGATTGGCGCTCTGAGAGACGCCGGTGGTTTTGTGTTTAAGCAACGGAACCTGAGAGAGAATTTGTTCCAATCCGGCGCGTAGGCGCCGATCATGTCCGGCCGCCTCACGGAGTTCGTGCAACACCGTGAGAAGAAGCCCAGCAGGAACCGGCTCATGCAACCTCGCTGTGCGCGAAAGCGGCGAACTCAATTCATAATAAAGTCCCGCCCAATCCCGGTTCTGCAGTAATTCTGTGAGCGTCGGTTGGATAGGCGCGGCCATTCGAGCGAAATAATTTGCGGTGAATGTCCCGGCCAAAATCAAGACGAGGAGCGACGACCAAACCATCGTTCGCCGGCGCGAATAATAAGAGGCAATGACGGCGATCAACGCGACGACCCGCACGCGCCACGACTCTCCGCGCGCAATTTTATCGGCAACACCGGCGTTAAAATCGGCAAATACATTCTCCGGAATTGCAGGGGGGTGAAGTTGGCCCATTTGCCGGGAAAGTCTTTGATAGGAGGCTACTTCCCGGCGGCAGTTTGCGCAACCGGCAAGATGTTTCTCGAGCGTGCCGGCCTGCTCGGCCTCCAGCTCGGCGTTGGCATAAAGCGAGAGCAAGGGTTCGAATTCACGACAGGAGTTCATGTGGCGATAACCATTGTTGCATTTTTTGTTTTACATTTTTGCGCGCCAGATGAAGATTGCACAACACGTTGTTCTCTGTGCATGACAGCAGCGCGGCGGTTTCGGCGACGGAATACCCTTCAAGATCGCGCAAAATGATCGTGGCCTTTTGTTTGGGTTTGAGTTGAGCGATGCTGCGCGCCAGCAGGGCCTGCCATTCCTGCATCTCGAGCGCTTGCAGCGGATCCGGCGCAAGCTCGAGCAGCGCATCTTCCGAGGCAGACAGATCTTCTTTCACCGGCTCGCGCCGGCGCAAATGATCGATACAAAGATTCACCAAAACGCGGCGCAGATAATAAAACCCTTCCCGCCCGGCTTTTAGATTCTCGCGGTGCAGCCAAAGCCGGGCAAAGGCCCATTGGGCCAGGTCTTTGGCGTCTTCGACATTTCCCACGAAGCGATAGGCCAGGTTCACCAGATCCCGTTGATGCGCGGCGATCAATTCGGCGAATTCGCGCTCGGCGTTTGAGATTTTGGGATTCTCTACAATAACTCCGCTCCGTTTTTCTGCAAAGTCGGGCTACCGGAACAGCGACGCAGAGCCAACCTTGCTTTTCAATAGAGAATACGAATTTTAGTGAGAAATATTTAGTCTTTACCGGTTGCAAAATTGCAAAGCATTGGTTACGTTAAGCCCGTTAAATCGGGTTGATGATGAGCGAATATGACGAATATCTTGAGGGTTAGCGCAACCGGCTGGCGCTCCGGCGCGAAGCAGGAGCCAGACGCGCCGAGCGTATGCGGGAAATCGCTTCACAATGCGCCACGCATTTGGCGCAGCATTATGACGTCGAGGCCGTTTATCTCTTCGGCTCGCTCGCGGGCGGCCGGCCCATTCATGAGCGCTCGGATATTGATTTGGCGATAGCTGGCCTGCCGGCAAAACGATACTTCTCCGCCCTAAAAGAGCTTTGGAGTTTTTTACCGCCTGATGCTGAGCTTGATTTAGTGCCTCTCGAAGATGCGCGGCCTCCGCTTCGAGAAATAATCTTACGAGAAGGAAATTTGCTCTATGAAAGGCAATGGCTTTCGCCTGCTCAAGACTGATATTCAACAGGCAATTGAGAATCTGCAACAGTTGCAGCAAGAGATGAAAGAACTCCTGGCGAATATCAAGTTTAACATTTGAGTTGATTCTACCTCGCAAATCATTGATGATCTTTACCTCACAATCTTCGCAATCCGCAATCATCTTTAATCCGAAGTCGTTATATCCCGATCAGTGTGACCGTTCAGACCAAAGAAGCTTCATCAACCGCTCAAAACAACTCGCCCTGTTTCACCGCGCGCAACGGCTGTGCGTCGTAGCCGAGCTGGCGCAGATATACCGCAAAATTTGCCGGGCCGTGCGTGATGAAAATTTTCTTGGGATTGACGCGCCGCACGAATTCCAGCAGCCCTTTAAAATCCGCGTGATCGGAAAGAGGGATTGCCTCATCAACACCGCAGCGATATTTGAAGCCCTCGTGTATCGCCCATCCGGACAGAAACAGCGTGCGCTTGTTGGGGATGCGGTTGATCACCCGCGTCAACTCTGCACGGCGCGGCACGACAACAACTTTTCCTTCCAAAATAGAACTCCCTCGCAGCGGCTCGACTGTTCCGAAATCGTGTCCAAACTTCTCATAGACTCTTACCAGCTTCATAATTGATCCATGAGCACATAGTTGGAATCCGTTGTCAGCGAGAATCTTCATTGCTTCCTGGGATTTACCCAGGGCATATCCTATCACCACCGGTATCCTACCGTTTTTCAATGCGGCGTGAATCCACCCGCACAACCGGTCAATCAATTCGGCGCGCGCGGGGAATTGATAACGCGGATGGCCATAGGTACATTCCATAATCAAGATATCTGCGGAGACGATTTCAAGCTTCTCCGCCGTTGCGCTTTCCTGCAAATTGAAGTCGCCGGTATAAAGCAAACGCTGGCCCTGGTGCTCGGCGAGGATCTGCGCCGAGCCCAGAATGTGACCGGCGGGATGAAATGAAATGCGATACTGATCGATTTCAATGGGATGGCCGAAGGGCGCGGACTCGATGCGCAAACGCCCCAAGCGCGCCTGCATCAAAGCTGCCGTCGCCGGCGTGGCATAGGTTAGTTGATGCGGCCGCGCATGGTCGGCGTGGGCGTGCGAAACGCAGCACGATTCCTGGCGCGAGGCAGCATCGAACGTCACCCGCGAGTTCAGCAGGCGAATAGTTTTGTCGCAAACAAACATGACGTTTCCATAACGGAGTAAGCTCAATTCTAACAAGCTTTCACGGCGATTACAAATTTTTCCAGGCGAAAATCTGTGCTTGCATTTCAAAAAAATAGCACTTATCTTTTCCGCACGTTCTGTACACAGTTTTTGCGCCCTTTGTCGGGCCACCCCCCGTTTCGGCGGGGTATGCTTTAATCTGGATTGCGGTCCGCTGTTGAAGCCTTCCTGCATCTTACACCGAGGATCATGGCTACCAAGGATGTTGCAGTCAACCAGCGATCCGTCCGGTTCTGCCCTCCCGCAAATTTCGCGGTCTCAATCGAAATCCGAAGTTTGGGTAACAGGTGCGGCAAAAGCTAGTTGTACGCTTTAATCCCTCCTCGTGCACTGTTAAAGAGGCGCGAGGGCATGCTTTAATCTTTTGAAAGGACCGTCCAGAGTATGGAAACGGGAACAGTCAAGTGGTTCAATGAGGCCAAGGGTTACGGTTTCATCCAGCGCGAAAGCGGTGAAGATGTTTTTGTACACTTTAAAGCCATCCAGGGCGACGGCTTTAAAACCTTGTCCGAAGGCGAAAAAGTGCAGTTTGATGTTGAGCGTGGCCCCAAAGGCTTGCTTGCTTCGAACGTGACACGCGTCGGCAAGTAATTGTTCTCGACTTGACAAAATCGACCCCGGCTGGTTACCAGCCGGGGTTTTTTATTTCAGGTCGCTTGTTCCGTGGGTCGCACAAGAATCTGATTGATATCCACGTGCGCCGGCTGGGTCAGCGCATAAAGCACGGCCTCCGCCACATCCTCCGGCTGCATAAATTGGAATTTCGCGAACATTTTGAAAGCTGCGAAGACATCAGGGTCGGTCACGTGGGAAGCCAGCGCGGTGCTGACGCTGCCGGGCATGATGGTCGTCACGCGCACCGGCATTTTCTCGCGCGCCAGTTCGAAGCGCAGCCCTTCGGAAATCCAGTTCACCGCGGCCTTGCTACCGCTGTACACCGCGGAACCGGGAAAGACTTTAATGGCGGCATCCGAAGAAATATTGATGATGTGGCCGCGGCGTTGTTCACACATCACCGGCAGCGCCGCCGCAATGCCGTGCAGCACGCCTTTCACGTTCACGTCGATCATGTGCGACCATTCTTCCAGCTTCAATTTGTCCATAAACGAGAGCAGCATAACGCCGGCATTATTGACGAGAATGTCGAGGCTGCCCCATTTTTTAATCGTCTGCTTCACGGCCGCTTGCACGGCCGCATGATCGGTGACATCGGTTTGAAGAATGATGGCTTCGCCGCCAAGATCGGCAATACGCTTTTTAAGGTTTCCGAGGCGATCTTTGCGGCGGGCCGCCAAAGCGACCTTGGCGCCCGCGCGGGCAAGCGCAAAAGCCGTGGCTTCGCCGATGCCGCTGCTTGCGCCGGTTACGAAGGCAACTCGATCTTGCAGCACACTCACATAACTCTCCTGAGGATCAACGTTCAAGACGCCAAAACTATGCCTCACTTGCACCCGCAATGATTGCTGGCAAGATACATCACAACATTACATTGATGCAAACGAAATTACGACTTCTCAATTTTGTTGCCGTTCAACCCTGGCCCGTCGCAGCCTACACGAACAGCTTGCTTTTGAGGCGTTGCTTCAATATTTTTGGCCTTTGAATTTTAATATGGTTTGCCAGGCGTCTTCAGTAGAGATGCGGCAACCTCAAAACAACCCGCAGGAGCAATATGCTCGATCTCAAATTTATTCGCGATAATTTCGCGCAGGTGGAAGCAGGCGTTCGAAAGAAAAATGCTGCAATCGATCTGTCCGAATTTCCCAAGCTTGATGAAAAGCGCCGGCAAATTTTGCTGAAAGCCGAGGAATTGAAAGCGCTGCGCAACCGCGTCTCCGAAGAAATCGGAAAGAGCAAGAAACAAGGCCAGGATGCTTCCAGCCAAATGGCCGAAATGAAACAAGTCTCCGATCAAATCAAAACGCTGGATAACGATCTCAAGCAGGTCGAAGAGGCGCTGTATCAATTACAAATTCGCATTCCGAACCTGCCGCATGAAAGTGTGCCGGCCGGCAAAAGCGCGGCTGACAATGTCGTGGTGCGGCAATGGGGTGAACTGCCGACATTCGAATTCCAGGCTAAACCGCATTGGGAATTGAATGAATCCTTGCGCCTCATCGATTTCGAGGGCGGCGCGAAAGTCTCGGGATCGTTCTTCGTCAATTTTCATGGCAGAGGCGCAAAACTTGCACGCAGCCTGATCAACTTCATGCTCGACCTGCATGTCGAAAAGCACGGCTACACCGAAGTCTCTCCGCCTTTTGTCGTCGGCCGGCAAGCCATGTTCGGCACCGGGCAGCTCCCCAAAATGGAAGATGACATGTATCGCGTCGAGGCGGATGATTTGTTTTTAATCCCCACCGCAGAAGTGCCGGCCACGAATCTGCTGCCCGGTGAAATGCTGCAAGGCGAAGCGTTGCCGATCAATTATACGGCATCCACGCCCTGCTTCCGCCGCGAAGCCG
>SZPB01000200.1 GCA_030263535.1 Cytophagia bacterium CHB2 | reverse complement strand
CATAGTCATCATGATCGGGATTGGAGAAGGAGTAGGAACGCTTCAGCACGTCGAACCCGGGAGCAGATTTGTAACGGTTTTCGATCATCATGTCCGCCGGCAGCGCCGGGTCGACCTCGCCGTTGAATCGTCGCGACGATAATTGCAACTCGCCGTTGGCATAGACCCAGACTTCCGGAGGCTCGTAGCGCCTCACTTCCCGGAGTCCATAGGGCGCTTCGGCGTTGAACGAAACCGGCCCGCCGATGAACTGTTCCTTGGCATGAACCGCGCCCTCGGCGTCGACCCAACTTCCCACTACATGCCCGGTGTTGTGAAAAACGATATGCGCATAGCGAAAATGATCCTGCGGCCATTCACCGGTTGGCTGCACGTCGTTGGTGTTGACAATCTCTCCGGCTTCGATCCGCAATTTAAAATCGCCCAGATTATGCGTTCTGGTTTGTGCGAGAAGCGTGGTCGTTGCCAGACCGACCAACAGCAGCGCACAGCATGCGCAGAACGCATGAATCCTTGAAGGGCTGCAGAACTTCAACATGGGTGTACCTCCATCCATAACTTGAATGTCGAGTGTGTTGAGGTCATTTGACCAAACCTTCTTTCGGTATTCGCATGCGGACGCGCTTACAATTCGACCCGCAGGCCAACGTAGTATTCGCGAGGATTCACAAATTGCGACCAGGTGTTCCAACCCAAATTGATGTAGGGCTTGTCCCAGTCGCCGAGCTTGTCGTTGCCTTTCTGGGAGCCGGTCTCGTGCGGAAAATGCAGGGAATCGATGTACTGGTTCCAGTTGAAGGGGTTGGGGAACCCTCTGTTGTTGAACAGATTGTTGACCTGCATGTAGAGGCCAAAACGGTTCGCGCTGAACTGGAAACGCTTTTCGAGCAGAATGTCGGTATCGGCATAATCGATGACCTCGACCCAGATCTGCTCTTTGAGCGGCGCATCGGGATTCAACAGAGACTCGCCGCCGTCAGACCAGTTCTGCAGGATATTGAACCGCCAATCTCCCAGAATATTGTGGCCGACAACCTTGGGTCCAAAAGTGGCCGGCGTCCGGAATGAAATGTTCGCAGTCACGGAGGGCACGCCCTTCTGTTTGATTTGCGAGGCGGTCTCGCGCTGGCGATTCGCCAACTGGCGGTCTTCGTAAAGGTAACGATAGCCGGTGCGGCCTTCACTACTGGTCAGATACTCAAGCGAAGCCCAGCCGTACCACCAGTCGCCGAAGCGCTTTTCGAGTTTCAGTTCCAGGCCGCGGATGTCGGCATAGCTGTTGTTCGCATAGGTGGTGATGTCGTTCTCGCCGTCCAACGAAACGATGTTTTGCGCGCTGAGCTGATCGGAAACATCCTTGTAATAACCGGTCAGATGGATCAGAAAATCCCTGCCGATACCCTGCTCCAGGCCGACTTCATAAGCGATGGTGCGCGGCCATTCGGCGGCAACGTTCGGAAGGTCGGCGCCCCGGCCGGTGGAATTCGGCCGCACCAGGAAGAGCTGATCGACAACCGGCGGTTGGAGAAAATGGCCGTAGTTGAAGAAGATCTTGCTCGTCGTGCTGATCGGGTGCGAAATTCCCACGCGCGGGCTGACATAGAGCTTGTAAGAGCTTTCCGAAGTCGTCAGATTCGCGAAGGTGCCGTTGTTGGCGCGGTAGGCCTCCAGCGTGTAGGGGTTGTTTGCAAAGATAAAATTAGGATCGAGATTGAAGGCGCTGGTGCGGGTGTCGTAGTAATCCAGGCGCAAGCCAACGTTGGCGACCATGCCCTCGAATTCCAGCTTGTCCTGCACATAGCCCGCCAGCTTGATGGGGGATTCATTGTAATACCACCAGAGCCACGGCGCTTCAGTCACCGGCGTGGTGGTCGCGCCATGGTTGATTTCCCGCCGCTCACGGAAGCTAGTGTACTCGAACATCAAGCCCATCTTCACTTCGTTGTGGCGGTTGACTTGCGATACCATGTCCATGCTCAGGCTGACGCCGCGGTACTTGGAATGATCCTGGCCGCGGCCGCCGCCCGACATCAGAAACTCGCCAAGGATGTCGTACTTCTCGGTGATGCCGCCGCCCAGGGCGCTGCCCACGTAGCCGAACGGGCCTTCATCATACCAGGTATCGCCGATGAGCTTGATGCCCGTGGTGTCTCTGAGGCTGATCGGTTCCTGCCGGGTGCGGAAGTCGGTAAATTCCAGGCGCAAGTCATAGAAGGTCTTGTCGCTGAGCAAATGATTCAGCGTGACGCCGCCGCGGTATTGCCGGGTTTCGATCGGATTGAAATTGGCATCGTGCCAGATGTATCTCCAGAAGTGCGCGTCGCGCGCATACTCCGTTCCCTCCCGCGTGCCGGTGATCATGCCGACCGTGTCGTCGTAGATCGAACCATCGACACCGCGAACGAAAATGTAGGTGTTGTTCACACTGAGCTTCATCGAGGGCGACAGGCGCTTGGTCAACTTCAGCAAGGTTGTGCTGGCAACAGAATTGTTGCGGCTGAAAGGATAGACCAATTGCAGGTTTTCATAACGTTGCGACAGCAGAAAAGCGACGTTGGTCAAGGGCACCTTGCCGCCGATCGAGAGGTCGCCAATGTAATCCGGCTGGTCGGCGTAATCGCGCTTGCGGTGCTGCCATTTCCAGATCTCGAGAAGTTCCTGCGGTGTGTAATCGTTTCTCGGATCCGTATCTGCCAGGAACTGCCTGGCCACTTCGTTCCAGCCGATGAACGTAAACGGGTAGGCCTTGCTGTCCACCAAGTCCTGGGAGACGCCGGTGAAGGCATTGGCGCCGGCATAGACCTGCCAGAACGGCCCCTCGATGCTGAACGGGCTGGAACCGAAATGCTTGCGAGCCGGCGGCCTGATCTTGCCGTCGAAACTGACGGTGTAGCGGTCGAGGTTTCCTTCCTTGGTAATGACATTGACCAGGCCGGAGCGGATGTCGCCGAATTCGGCATTAAATCCACCGGTCAGAATCTCAACCTCCTGGATCGCAGTGAGGCTGAGATTGGTCATCGGTTGCTGCGTCCGCTCGTTTCTGGTCGAAAGCCCGTCGATCACAATGTCGGTTTCATTGAGCTGGCCGCCGCGCACGATGAGACCTGAGCCTTCGGTTGAGGCCGACAGGCTGATGCCGATCTCGGTGCCGAGGATTTCCTCGAAATTATCCAGGGGCCGGCTTTGAATCGCCTCGGCGGTGACGATGCGCTGGCTCGAGGACACGTCCAACTGCACCACCGGCCGCGACGCTTGCACCACCACGGTTTCCCCCTCGAGCATCTGCTGCGACAGGGCGAAATCCAGGGTGGTGGTCTGGTTGATGCTGACTTTCACCTTCTCCTGCACGACTTGGCCATAGCCGATGATGGAGGCGCGGACACTGTAAATGCCCGGCGGCAGGTTGAGCACAGTGTAATTGCCGCCCGCATCAGTGGCCGCTCCCATAGTGGTGCCGTCGACAACGACGTTGACACCGATCAAAGGCTCTGAGGTCTCACGGTCGGTGACGCGTCCGGCGATCTTGCCGGTGTTGGCCGCCCAACCGTCACCGGCAATCGCCACCAGCAGGACGTGCGACAATAGAATTGCTATCGCGGTCCTGTACCTGTGGAGTTTCATCTTCCGCCTCCTTAAATTTGTAAGAGGTTGCTTTGGTTTCTCGCCTTCAGTTGGCAAAGTCTTCCATCCAATTCGGATTGCTGTACTCTGCTGGGTGATTGGAATGCACCAGCACATAGCGTCCGTCACTGGTGCGGTCCACAAACACAAACTCTCTTCTACCGTCCAGCGCATAGGTCCAGATCTCCACCGGACGGTTGATCTTGGCAGTGGAAACGTCGCGGCTCACCTCCATGGGTGATCCATACTTGATGTAAATTTTCGCCATATCCGAGTTCAGGCCGCCGGGAAATTTTTCCCGGCAATAGGCAAGGCGCCGGAAATGTTCCATCATGAATTCATTTTCCGGCGTCCCGGGCGTCGGATCCTTCGACTTCCAGAATTCGAGAACAAAGTTCTGTTTGCCCTCATCGGAAAGCTGCCAGTAGATTTTCCTCTCCCGATCGGTGGCCACGTATTTGATTTGGTCAAAGTATTTCTGAATATCCTCCGCGGTCATGGTGAGAACCATCGCCTCCGTCTGCGGCCCGGGTGTGCAGGCAAAATCCACAGCCGCGCTGCAGGCTTGCTGGGTTGCCAAGTCAGTTACCCGCAGGGACAGTCGATAGCGGCCCGGAGTCAAGCCGGCAACCGGGATCTTTTCGATCCGTGAACTGTTGTTGCCGGCTTTGGGAAGGTGCGTCCGCGTATTTGCAAAAACTCGATTTTGTCGCGCGTCGTGAACTTCGTAGCGGATGCCATAGAAGGAGGTCTCTGCCGGCGCATATTTCATGTTATTGATTTCGAAATACACAAAGAGCTGCGACAATGAGTCGGCGACAGAGATTGATCGTGACGGCAGCGGCACCACGATCAAACCGCCTTTTTCAAAAACACTTTTGCCCTGCGCCTTTTGAAGCTGCGCAGACAGCATGAGATCACTGAGGGAAAAAATTTTGCCAAAATCTCGCACCACAAATTCCTGGTTCAGGATGCCTTCACGACCGGAAACCGAATCGCGCATCGACACTTGCAGCGCCATCGGGCCCGGCGACAACTCAAATCGCCTGAGATTAATGAATGAAAAAACTCCGTCTGCCTTGTCGCGGGACAGCGTAATTGGCTGGCGCTCATGAACATCAACCACGGCATTGCCCCGCGGTTCGCGCAGGATGATGCCGAGATCGAGCACCTGAGATTGGCTTGGTGACGGTTGCGCGACAAACTGGGAAAGATCAACGGCATAGGATATCTCTATTGCAGTCTTTCCGCCACGGCCTTCGAACTGGTAAATGTCCGCTACAAACGACAGCGCGCCGGTACTCCAGCTAGGCAGGGCGAATTCCGCCTCAGAGCGTGGCGTTTCCTGCGCCGGCAGGGCTTCGGCCACCCCAAATAGCAGAATACCAACCGCCAGATTTTTCAGTCGTCTGTTCATGCTTTCAGCACCAGGGCTTACTGCACCACAACCATCTTGCGCGTCGCCGTCCCGCTACGGCGGGAGGCGCGGTAAAAGTAAATGCCGCTGCCGGCGCGCTTTCCGGCCAGAGTTTCGCCGTTCCACTGAAAAAAAATTCGCCTCGACGAAGCCGCCGGATGCCGCAGCTCCTGCACCAGGCCGCCGGCCACATCGAAAATCTCCAGAACAATCTCCTCTGCAAAAGACGGCGGCACCTCCAGCTCGATGCGCGTGCCCGCATTGAAAGGATTCGGAAAATTCTGATGCAGGCGGAAGCTCTCGGGATTCTTGGCTGCTTCGACTCCGGTCGTCCCGCCGAACACGACACCGATTTCAACCCGGTTGGCCTCCTCATTTCCAAGTGAATCAACTGCGCGGATTGCGAAAAAATACATCGCTGAATCGATCAACCCGGGGACGGCAAATTGCAGATCATAACCGGCCGCGGCTTCCGCTTCGATATGCAAGAGCCGGGTTGCAGTGGTAAAATCGATTGGAGAAGCGGTGCTGTAGTAAAGATTGTAGTTCACCGGCAGGTGGCGGTCATCGGCGAGATTCCACCGCACCACGATTTGATCTGATTCCACCCTCGCCTGTCGCAGGCCCACGGTTTTGCTCCACGTTGGGGGATTGAGGTCGGGCGTATGCTGGTGATAAATGTCATAACGAATCTCATCCAGCATGATGCTCGATACCGCATCAGTCCAGCCCTGAACCTCGATGGCCTCATGCACCTGATTCTCCAACATGAGCTGATAATCCGCCTGCGCCGGATTGAGATAATCGAGACAGAGCACGGTGAAGCCGTCACTTTTTTGCGCTTCAGTATTCACACGCTGCGCCCAGTAGGTTTTGTTGTCCGCAAAGTAGGGACTCACGCCGCCACTGCCGGAACTCCAATTCCATTCTGTGTAATAGGATTCAAACATGATCGCATTCACATAAGATCGAATATTGTGTGCGTATGAGGCCGTTTGCGCCGGATCGAAATAAAACAACCCGCGGTTGCCGATGATCACCGCCTGCGGATACCAGTCGCGCAGGCGGGCGATGCACTGCGACATGCCGGCTGCCGTCCAGTGATATTCCGCCCACGGCGAGGCGGTGTCGATGGTATCGAGAAACAGGCCGTCACATTTCCACTGGTTGATGATGTCATCTGCGCCATGAGCTTTGGTGCGAACAAATTTCTGCCAGAGCGAATCACCAGCATTCACATAGAAACTTCCCCAAACGCCATTCTGATCAGGGCTGCCGTTTTTGTCAGCATCATCGACATACCACGAAGCGACGCCGCGATTTTGATAAATGGGCGATCCTGATTGCGCATTCCAGTAGACCGGGCCGCGACCGTCGCCGGCGCGCTGGCCGTCATCATCCTCGCCGATGGAAAGATAGCTGACCACGATGACGTCATCGCCGGTGCCGGCAAGATCGTCGAGGCCGTTGCGCATGTCGGCCACCTGCGCCGGCGTAATGCCGGAGCGAATGTCAAGGATCACCAGATCGAAATATTGCGCTTGCAAAACCTTTGTCGCATTCCACCCGCCGTAGTAAACCAGATAGTCGGACGCGGGTGTGATGCTGGGGAGCGATCCCGCATTCTGACTGAAGCACAGCGTTGACCACAGGAACACCAACCCCAGGCACAGATCGATTCTCCGCTTGGCGGAATTCTGCACAAAAGGCATGGCAAAGGAATCACGCAACATGTTGAACTGTTGCTTCAGCGGCCGGCTTGGCTTCCTCTTCGATGGACATGAGAAAAGTCGCGATGAGCGCCAGCACCATGCCGGTCAACACAAAATTATGCGGAACCGTGCGATGGATGATGAGCGAGATGATAACCGTGATCACAGGCGCGATGGCATTGGTCAAGGGGCTGACGATGATCGCCTTGCCATAGCGAAAAGCATAAACGATGCACAGCGCGCCGATGGAATTCAGAATCTGGATCATCGCCGCGAGGTAGGGGCCGCGGAAGCCCCAGTTGATCGGCTGCGAAAAATCCGTCATCCACACAGCGAAGGGGATGAGCAGCAGGCCGGTGACCGTCATGTAGAAGAATATGCTCTCAGCCTTCATCGTCACATTGGCGAGTTTCATGAAGTAGGCCTGGATGCCCCAGGCCAAAAACACCAGAAATGCCAGCACGGCCCACAGAATGCCGCTCGCCCCGGAGTTGCCCGGAGGTTGATAGGAAAGCAGCGGCATGGCGATCATCGCCAAAACAATTCCGGCCCACCCCATCTTGTGGGCGCGTTCCTTGAGCAATCCATAAGCGAGGAGAATCGTCACCACCGGCGACAAGGATATGATCGGAAACACCAGATAGGCCGGTCCCATGCGCAATGCTTGAAACAGGATCAACTGGCCACCGGCGCCGGTCAGGCCAATCAACGTGCCGAGCAGGATCGAGCGGCGATCATAATCCAGCTTCCACTTGATGACATACAAAGCCACCAACGCCGGCAAGATCATAGTGAGCGCCCAGACCGAGTAGCCCAGCGTCGCCGGAAAGCCGGCTTTTTCAGGAAGCTCGATGAGTGCGCCCCATAATCCCCAAAACGTTGTGGTGACTAGCGCAAAGACCAGCCATAACCGTGATTTCACAAGCTTCCTCCTCGCCTCAAGGTTCGCTGATTTTCTTGACAAGATAACACAGGACTCTCAGAATGAGTTGCATGCTGTAAATCCTGTTAGCCCGTTCAACTCAATGAATCATTCCCGGAGCGCGTTGCCGCGGCGTAGATTTCCAGAACCTCGTTGATCTTATGATGAATCAAATCCACCGGCGCGTTTTTGATTTTTCCTTCTTGCACAGCCCGGCATTGCGCCGGCAGATACTGGCTCAGCAGCGTCAGCGGCACGGGATGCTCATTGAGATTCGCCAGCAAAACACGCAGCGCTGCATCGACCTCCGGCTCGTTCCAGTAATATCTGATGCGATCGCTGTAGCTGAAGCGCCGCGCAATCACCTTCTCCCTTTCGTCGCCATGATAATGCTTCTGCCAGTATTGCGGCTTCGCCAACATCGCTCGCTCCAGCGTCTGGCGCACATGCGAAAGCGTGACCGACTTTCGCCCGGACAGCCATTCCTGCTCGATGTGCTCTAATGCAAAGACTGCCTCGCGGAACGCCAGCGTCAGCCAGGGTCCCACTTTCAGAATCGCAAAATGATCTTCGACCAAATGGCGCAAGGCGTGCCGGCTCTGATAGTCCGTGGAATGCGCTTCGAATACCAGCGTGGGGTAGCGCTCGATGAGTTCCTTCAGCGCCGCGGTTTCCTGATTGCGGTGATAAGGAATGACCGAGAGTTCGCCGAATTCGACACCCGGCTGAACCACCACGGCAATGACGCGCTGCCATGCCGATTCCAGACCGTTGGCGAAAAATGCCTGGCGCGTCGATTCGATCGATTGTTGTGCGTCATGAATTTTGGTCGGCGTGGCGTGCGCAAGCTTTTCCTTGGCGCCTCCCGGCGGCGGCACTTCGGTGCCGATCACATAAACCGGAGCAATGGAATGGGGCGGGAGTTCGGCAAAAGCAGCTTCACAGACTTTGGCAAGATCCACGGCTCTTGCGACGGCCAGCTTCATCGGCAGGGCGCCATGCGCATCCAGCGGATCACCGGCGCACGGCATGCTAGTGTCGAGATGAATCTTTCTGAATCCGGCGCGGATGCAGTCGCGCACCAGCTCGCGCGCATTTGCCATGGCGACCGTGGCGCGTTCGTGCTGCCAGGGATTCGGTCCCATGTGGTCGCCGCCGAGCATCACGCGCGCATAGCGGAATTTCATCCGATGGGCGATGGCCTCGACAAAGTCGGCAAAGTTCTGCGGTGTCATGCCGGTATAGCCGCCAGATTGATTCACCTGGTTCGAGGTCGCTTCGATGAGCAGTCCCGCCGGGTCGGATCTTGCCAACAACATGGCGGCTTCCAGAACAAAGCGGTTGGCAGAGCATATTGAAAATACGCCCACTGCATGTCCCTGCTTTTGCGCTGCCACCAACTGTATCAACGGATTTTCCATTTCACCCGTCTCTGGATTGCACATCTTCAGGATGAAGATCAAATGACGATGATCACGGCATCAACTACTTTTCTTTGTATCCAAAATAGTTCTCGAAATCCTGCGCGATTTGTTCGCGGCTTTGAAATGCGGCAGTTCCGCCCGCTTTGGTGACTGACAGCGCGCCGCACATATTGCCGAAGTGCAGGCACTGATTGAGGTCGCCGCCTTGCAGCCATTTGAAAATGAACCCGGCGTCGAAGCTGTCGCCGGCGCCGACGGCGTCGACCGCAACCACTTTGAACCCGTCACTTTTGCAGATCTTGCCCTCCTGTTTGGCCAGCGCGCCGCTTTTACCCAATTTGATCACCACAGTCTTCACGTGTTGGGCTAGTTTATCCAGAGCGGCTTCCACGGTTTTGCATGTGGCAATCAGCATGGCCTCGTCTTCGTTCGGCAGAAAAATATCGACGTAAGGAAAGATCTCGTACAGTTCAGGATCCCACCGTTCATCAGGATCCCAGTTGGTGTCGAGCGAGGTTGACAGGCCAAGATCCTTGGCGCGCCTGAAGAGCTCCGCGCAATCAGGCTTGATCCCGCTTTGCAAGAAATAGGATGACAGATGCAGATGGCGCGCGGTCTGCACATAGTCCCAGCGCACCTCCGCCAGCCGCAATTCATCCATGGCGCCTTTATACGTGAGCATGGCGCGCTGGTGATCATAGTTCATTGCCACGGTGGCGCCGGTGCCGGTTGCGCCCTGGACGATAATCTGCCCGACGTCGACGTTACGCTTTTGGAGACTTGTAAGCACTAGATCGCCGAAAACATCTTCCCCCAGCTTGCCGATGAATCCGACCCGCGCGCCCAGCGACGACAGATTGCTGGCAAAAATTGCCGAAGAGCTGCCCAGCGTCAGAGTCATTGCGCTGGCGATTTTTTCCTTGCCCAGTTCCGGGAATCCCTGGATTTGATCCAGGATCAAATCCACGTTAAGCTCACCGACTACCACGACATCGAGTTTTTTCATAGTCGGCCTTTAGAGCGTGACGACCTGCGAGAGATGGCGCGGCGCATCCGGATTCAAGTTTTTGGCAACAGCACGATGATAAGCCAGGAGCTGCAGTAGCGGCATGGACAGCAGTAAGCGTACTTCCTCCGGCAGACTGCCGCCTAACTCGACGAGATGATCCGCATGGCGGCGAATCTGATCATCTGCCGCACCGCACAGCACCAAAGTCCGGGCGCCGAGTTTCTTCATATCGGCGAGCACGCGGGTTTCCTGCTCGCGGCCGGCGTCGCTAATCAGAAAAGTGATCAGCGTGCGGGTGCCGGCAATGCTCATGGGTCCGTGACGGTACTCCAAAGTGTGATAGGCTTCGGAAAAACTCAGCGACATTTCCTTGATCTTGAGCATGGCTTCATTGGCGGCGCCGTAGAAAATTCCCTGGCCGAGGAAAACGAAATGATCGAGGGAGGAGTCATCGGTAACGGCGCGCACCGTCGCAGCAGCGTCCTTCAGAAGCTGCGCGCCGCGCTGCGGAAGTGCGGCAAGCTGGCCGGTCAAATCGCTGGCTCTGGCGGCGGCGGCGGCGGCGAGATGCAGCGCCAGCAATTGCGAAGTGAACGATCGCGTCATCACCACACTCTTCTCCTGCGCTTCGGGGATGATGATGTGCCAGTCGCCTTCGCGCACCAGGGCGCAATCGGCGCAGGAGCTCACCGCGACCACCGGCACCTGCAGGTTCCGGCGCAGATGGTTGGCGGCCCACACGGTTTCCGTGGTCGTGCCGGAACGCGAGATGGCCACCGCCATCCGTGGTGCTGAGGAAACGACAGAAGCGGGCGCGAGAAGAAATGCCTCTGATGAAGGAAGCGCCTGGCTGGATTGACTTGAAATGCGGGTAAAACTGGCGGCAGCGCTTTGCGCCAGATAGTAGGAAGTTCCACAACCGACAAACAACAGCGGACCGGCTGGGCTGCCGGCAGGCCGTAATTCCCATTTTTGTTGTGCGGCACGCTGCACAACTTTTTTCCACGTCTCCGGTTGGCTCAGGATCTCCTGCAAGGTGAGAGAGTCCATATATCCATCCACATATTGCACTGCATAAAAAACCGGACTTCGGATTTCACACAATGATCAATTCGATGCCGCTGGCGCGCAAATACTCTGCATCTCCTTTTGGAATGCCGGAATCAGTGATGACTTTGTGGATACGCTTGGTGGCAACGATCAGGCACATGCTACGTCGGCCAAACTTGGAGGAATCGGTAACCGCGATGACTTCGCGCGACATGTCGACCATCAAGCGATTCACCTGGGCTTCGTCCAGATTCGGGGTGGTCAACCCGGAATGCACGTCGAAACCGTCAACGCCCAGAAAAACCTTGCTCGCAAAGTGCTCACGTAACAATTTTTCGGCATGCGGCCCGACCAGGGAAAGCGACTCGCGCCGCACCGACCCGCCGGACACAATTACCTGAATGTTTGGAGCCGTGCTCAATTCGCTTGCGACCGGGATGGAATTGGTGATGACGGTGAGCTGGCGTTTGCTTTTCAAAAGTTTGGCCATCTCCCAGGTCGTCGAGCCGGAATCGAGCGTAATAATCTCGCCCTCGTCGACCAGCGCTGCCGCAGCAGCGGCTATTTTTTGTTTCTCGCCGCGGTGTTGCTTGGTCTTTTTATAAAGAGGAACATCGTAGACATACAAACCGCTCTTGACCGCACCCCCGGGCGTTCGCTGCACCAATCCCCGTTCGCTGAGTTCTTTGAGGTCGTTGCGGATGGTAACCTCGGAGACTTGCAGCAAACGGCTCAGGTCGACAAC
>SZPB01000199.1 GCA_030263535.1 Cytophagia bacterium CHB2 | reverse complement strand
GTTGCGTGACTTGCCGCCAAAGCCGCCGCCGACATACGGCGTGATGACGCGCACGTTTTCTTCGGGCAGGCTGAGCGCGCGCGCAATCTCGCCCTTGGCGCCAAACGGCGACTGTGTCGAGGCCCACACCGTAATCTTCTCCCCCTCGAATTTCGCGGTTGCGGTGTGCGGCTCCATTGGCGCATGCGCGACGTAGCTGTTCAAATAGGTTTCTTCGAATGCCATTGCAGCGCTATTTTGCCCGGCAGCGAGATCGCCGCCCTGCGCCACCACGTCACCCTCCGGTGCGAGTTTGAGCAAATGATCAAAAATGTTTTTATCATCGACATTCGCCGCCGGCGTGTCAAACTCGGCTTTGATTTTCTTCAAAGCGTTCTCGGCCACATCGGGATACTTATGCAGCACCGCCACCAAATCGCCCTCGCGAATGATTTGCACGCCGGCGATCTGTTGCGCCGCAGTTGTGTCAACACTCAGCAATTTCGCGCCATGCGCCGGCGGTCGCAAGAGGCGCGCATGCAACAAATCGGGAAATTGTATGTCTCCGGCGTACCTCGCCTTGCCCGTCACTTTTTCCCGAGCATCTCGCCGATTCACGGGCTTGCCGATGACTTTGTAATCCGCTGCACTTTTGAGTATGGCTTTTTCCGTCAACGTGCGCGCGATCTTCTGGCCTTTGGACAACTGCGCGTAGGTGACACGATTGTTCGGCTTGGCCGCTTCCCAAATGACCCCGTCTTTCACGGCTAAACGATCTTTGGAAATTTTGAGCTGTTCGGCAGCAAGTTCCATGAGCACCATTTTCGCCTCCGCGCCTGCGGCGCGCAGCGCGGGTCCGAAGAAGCGTGTGGACATGGAACCCCACGTGCCGCGATCGTACGGGCACAAGTCGGTATCGCCCATCACCATATCAATGACCTCCAGCGAAACCTCAAGCTCTTCCGCAAGTTCCTGGGCCAGCGAGGTGACGATGCCCTGTCCCATCTCGATCTTGCCGGTGAAGCAGGTCACGCGGCCATCTTCGCCGATGCGCAGATAGGCATTGAAATCCGCCGGGTACATGCGTTCCTGCGCTTCAAGCGAGGAAACAAAATTCGTGGGCGCGGCCCACAGCACAAAGATGCCGCCGCCCAGGCGTTTGAGAAAGTCACGGCGGCTGAGAGAATATTGCGAGACGACTTCCTCAAACGCGAGATCTTGATATTCGTTTTGCTTCATTTGTTCAGCCCTCCTTTCGCAGCGCTTTGAACGGCTTGCACGATGCGCTGATGCGCGCCGCAGCGGCAAAGATTGTCATCCATTCCCGCGATGATTTCAGCGGCGCTGGGCCTCGGATTTTTCAACAATAAGCCATAAGCGTTGAGGATCATTCCCGAGGTGCAGTAACCGCATTGCAGCGCGTCGTGTTCCATAAACGCTTGCTGCAGCGGATGCAGTTTATCGTTTTGCGCCAGCCCTTCGATAGTCGTGACTTCTTTTCCTGCTACGTCTTGCATTCTCAATTGGCATGAACGGATTGCTTCTTTGTCGAGCATAACTGTGCAAGCGCCGCACAGGCCTTCGCCGCAACCGTACTTCGTGCCGGTCAAGCCCAAATCCGTGCGCAACACCCACAAGAGGGTTCGATTGGCATCAACTCGCAAGCGTGTGGGCTTGCCGTTCAATTTGAACTGAATTGTTTCTTCCATATCAACCTCCAAGCTTGGTTATCCTGGCACAACACGAGCCGCTACCTCAAGGCCTAGCATGTAATGATTTTGCCACTCATCGCTGCCTAACTATCGCAATCCCGCGATGGAAAATATTATGCTGCTGCCAAAATGCAAGGAGTTTCTCACACCAGCCGTACTTCCCCTCCCAATAAAGGCAGCCGATTTTTTCAGGAAATTTTTAATCAAGGGCAGGAAAAGCACACGCCAGTATGTCTGGTAACTTTGCAACACGGTGCTGCCAGTTGTAAGCCCGAACTCGCATCTGCGGGCGCAATTTCAAATTTGCATGCGATTGCCGAAGTGATAAAATCGTAAGAACTCCAGCGTTTTGGCGGCGGGTGGTGAAAGATGGGACAAAATTACAAGGGGTGAAAGGCCGATGCCGACAAAGTATTGCGGTTTGACTTTCGGTTGAAAGGGATGGCGCACACCATAGCCCAAACCGATATGCAACGGCATGCCGAATTTGCGGTTGAGATCATATGTCAGCCAGTGCGTCATGCGCTCGTAACGTTTGACGGTATCATGCCGGAAAGGATCAGCCGGGGTGAGATAGCTGAAGCGCAAATCAAAATCTTGCAGAAAAGACACACGCGTTTTCGCCAACGCGAACCCGATGCCGGCAAAATTGGCGACCAGATCCGAATAACTCGCTTCGTCCTTCACCCGGCGGCCGTCAACATATTCGAGCGCCGTCATAATGAATGCCGAGGTGCCCGCGCCAATCCAATCGGCAACGGATTTCGGCACGCCCGCCCATTGATAAACTCCGGCAACCGCCTGCGTGATGCGATAGCTGCCTTGAAAATGCATCACCTCGTCGAACAGCAGTGTGTGATCTTTCGTCAAATCATTGCCAATTTTGAACGGCTGCCCGACTTTGCCGAACAAGCCGTTGTACTTCACAAATCCATAGCCTCCCATTCCCAGCGTTGCGGCCTGCACCAACGCCAACCGCTCCCAGCGAATGCGCGCGGGCGTTTCCAACATTTCATGAGGCGGCAACATTGTTTCATTGATGCGGTTCATCGGCGGCGAGAACGAAAACTCTGACGCGCGCGCGACCACCGGGGCTGCTTTTCTCGGCTGGGAAAGTTTGGGAGGAATAATGACATCCCGGCGAGGCTGCAACGCGGCCGGCCTTGAGGCTGCATCCAACATTGACTCGCTGGGGATTTCTGTCCGAACAAGGGATTGAGATTCCGCGCGCGCTGCGGGTTCCGGCATTGGTTTAATTTTTGGCTGAACCGGCAACTCGTGCAGCGAGGAGATCAGGAGCAGCAACCACAGCAAAGCCCAACGCACGATGTGAAAATCATGCCGCTGAGCCGGCAACGCAGGAATATTGGCAGGCTGCGAACGCTGCCAGAGTCGCCCGGTTTGGCGTTTTTCTTCGAACGGCTTAAACGCTGCCGCGGCGCGCAAGCGCTGTTGCTTTTGACGGCGCGCTTGCCTCGCACGGTATTTGCGTTTCTTCCCGCGTCGAATGGTTGCTTGATAAGGGGTGGCCATAATCGAACAAACGGAAATCTCGTTTCACGTCTGAGGGCGGCAATAGCAATGATTTAAACGGGAGGTGATCGAAAGAAGAGGTGATCGCACGGCGTTTCCCCTGCACGCAACACAACGCGTTCAAATATACACCGGCGCTGCTGAAAAGCAAGACTTTATTTGATGCAAAAATTACGAGATTGGCAATAAACGTTGCGCTGACAAAATTGTAAGACGATCACGCCTCCAGCCCCAGGGCTTTCATTTTTTTGTAGAGATGGCTGCGCTCCAGGCCAAGCATTTGCGCCGCGCGCGACATGTTGCCCTCCGCGGATTGCAGGCACGCCGTGATGTAGTCGCGCTCGACTTGTTTGCGCACCTCTTCGAGCGAGGCGCCAATCGGAAAGCGCGGCCCGGCAGTCGCATGAGACGTTTGCAACGACATGGGCAAATCCGCCGGCGAGATGGTGTCGCCCGGCGTCATGATCACGAGGCGCTCAATTGTGTTTCTCAACTCGCGAATGTTGCCCGACCAGTGGTATTGCGTGAGTTTCTCCAGCGTTTCCGGATTGAAATGTTTGCGCTTGAAACCGTTTTCGGCGCAATACAGCGCGGTAAAATGCTCGATGAGCACAGGAATATCCGCGCGGCGCTCGCGCAACGCCGGCATCACAAGCGGCACAACGTTCAGGCGATACCACAAATCTTCACGAAAATTGCCGCGCCGGACTTCTTCTTCGAGATTCTTGTTGGTGGCGGCCAGCACGCGCACGTCAACGCGCTGCGTTTTGATTCCGCCCACGCGCTCAAACTCGCCCTCCTGCAAAACGCGCAAAACTTTGGCTTGCACTTTCAGGCTCATGTCGCCGACTTCATCCAAGAACAATGTGCCGCAATCGGCAAGCTGAAATTTGCCTTCGCGGCTGGCGGTGGCGCCGGTGAACGCGCCCTTTTCGTGTCCGAACAACTCGCTTTCAATCAAGTCTTCCGGAATGGCCGCGCAATTGACTTTGATGAACGGCCCGCTGGCGCGCTCGCTCGACTCGTGAATGGCGCGCGCCGCCAGTTCTTTGCCGGTTCCGCTTTCGCCCAGAATCAGCACGCGCGTGTTGGTGGGCGCCACGCGGCTGATTTGTGCGCGAATGTTTTGCAGTGCCGGGCTGTCGCCGATCATTTCGAACTTGCCGGAAATCTCGCGGCGCAAACGCGAGTTTTCTTCCGCGAGTTGTTTTTGCACCAGCGCATTTTTCACAGCCAGCAACAATTTTTCCTTGGCAATCGGCTTCTCGATGAAATCATAGGCGCCTGCGCGCGTGGCCGCCACCGCATTTTGAATGGTGGCATTGCCGGAAACCATGATGACGATAGGCCGGTGCGGCAAACTCTTGAGCGAGGGCAGAAACTGCAAGCCGTCCATTTCCGGCATGACGATGTCAAGCAGCAGCAGATCGAATTTCTGCTCACTCAACCGTTGCGTGGCTTCGGCTGCTGAGGCGGCTTGCGCGACTTCATAACCGGCGCTTTGCAGAATCATTTCCATCGAGCGCCGGATGTTGGGCTCGTCGTCGACGACGAGGAGATGAGCTGGTGTCATATCAGATTTTTGTGAGAGCCTTGTGAAGAAATCAAGGGGTGTGGCCGAAAACCCCTTTGTTGCATAATCAATGAGGCTAACCATCTGTTTTCGAGTACGTGTTTTGAGCGAAGCAGACTTTTCGGCTACACCCGAAGGCCACATTACTCTGCGAGGGGAAGAAAGGCAAGCGGAATCTTCAGCATTTATTACACTTGCCTTTTATACGATGCCATCGTATAATTAAGCCACTTACTATACGATGCTATCGTATGAGGAGGCCTCATGCCTGACTTAGCCGAAGAACTCTACAAATTCAATCCTTGGTGGGAAGGCGTTTCTCAACCGGATTTTGTCGCGCGACCGCAATACGCGGCGTTTTTGCAAGCCAATCAAGCCAACTCTGACATTATCATTCTCACGGGCATTCGCAGGATTGGCAAGACGACGTTAATGAAGATGTTTATTGCCGAATTGTTGAAGGCATACGAGCCACGCTTCATCCTCTATGCTTCGCTGGATTCTCTGGCGCTGGAGAAATTTTCCATCAATGAAATCCTGCGCGACTATCGCAAGATTCATGGCCTCAAGTTGACGGACAGGGTCTTCTTGTTCTTTGATGAAGTCGCTTACCGGCCCAAAATCCATCAGGAGCTAAAAAATCTCTATGATGCAGAGCGCGTCAAAATCTTTGCTTCCGCTTCTTCCGCTGCGATCCTGCGCGATACGCACGGCTTTCTCACGGGCCGCTCGCGGGTGCTCGAAGTGCTGCCGCTCGACTTTGCCGAGTTCCTCAGTTTTAAAAAGCTCGAGCCGCGCCGCGCCGAAGGCTATCTGCTCGAAAAGAGCTTTGACGAATACCTGCAAACCGGCGGCATTCCTGAATATGTTCTGACCGGCGATATCAGTTATCTTGATAACCTCATCGAAAGCGTGATTCACAAGGATATCATCGCGCTCCACGGCGTGCGTGATGTGTCCGGCGTGAAAGACTTCTTCCGCTTGCTGATGGAACGCGCCGGCAAGCAATTCACCATCAACAAGGTGGCCAGGATTTTCGGCGTGTCACCGGACACCGTGCGACGATACCTGGAATACTTTACACAGACTTTTCTGGTTTATACCATTGAGCGCTGCGGCAAGCTCAACGAGCGGCTGCGGTCGCCCAAAAAATTGTATGCCGCCGACGTGGGCATGCGCAACCACCTCACCGGATTTCGCGACAAGGGGGCGATCTTCGAGAATCTTGTGTTTCTGAAGATCAAACAACGCGGGCCGTGCTACGTCTATCAAAACGGCGTGGAGCTGGATTTCCTGGCCGGTCAGGTTCTTTGCGAAGTCAAGCTTGGGGGCGAACTGACGGCAAAACAGCAAAGCTTCTTTGCGGCATTCCCGGCGCGCAAGAAAGTATTGGTGCAAGGCATGCAGGATTATTTGAAGCTGGAGGAACTGCTGGCGTAATCTCGGCGAGGGCTTACAGTATTTTTCTTTTATTTCTATTTCCGGCGCATCTTTTGAGTCGGCTTTAGCTGGCCACAGCGATGAGACCCGAATTTGACTTTGGCGAGGATGATCTTCAAAAAATCTTTCGAAGCCGCTCGCTCTGCAAAAGCACTGAAAATGATTAAAAAAAACGAATGATCGCTTATGCACTTGCGTTATCAAGCTGCTGACGGATATAGGCGAGCACTTTCTGCAATGTCATTGGCAGCGATTCTTCAACGCCGCGGGGCGTGTGTACATGAAAGGGAAACATCGAGAGATAGGGATGATGCGGAGAGTTGTCCCAACGCCGGATAAGCTGTAACTGCTGATCAAGCCAATGAAATGAATACTTGCGATCCCCATTTAGAAAAACATAATCACGTACATGCAATATTGAACCATCAACAAAATCGATTTGGGCGACAAATTCGTAGGCACCCCCATATTGCCGAAATCGCTTGATTTCATAAGAGGTGACAATCTGCGAATGCGCTTCGATAATCCCAATCACGATTCAAGCTGCAATTTTTGAACTTTATCACGCCAATAGCCTGCCCCCTCCTGGGCAAACTTCCACGCCAGGTAGTCGTCGTGTTCAACGAAGTCTTCCTCAGACTGGGAATGAATTTTCTTTTCGAACTCCGCAAAGGATAGTCCGTATTTGCTTGCAAAGGCTTCACACTCTTGCGCAAATTCGGCGGCCTTTTGCGAAGCGTTGAACAACGCCGTTTCACGCACGGCGTTTTTGGGGGAAATACCCAACTCTTTCAATACCGCGCTCGCCGTAGTCATAAGCATAATCCTCTACTCAAATCGCTTTTGAGGCCTTGAACAGCGCGGACCGGCTGGTCAGAAGCCGATCTGTTCTTAGGATTCTCGCTTAAATAACTTGCCCATATCGCAAACCGCGAATGGACGCTAATAAACGCGAATTTTGAAATTAGCGAATATTCGCGTTCATTCGCGGTTTCAAAAATGAGTAAGTTATTTAAATGGCACTTCTTATTTTAATGCATCGGAATATAACGTGTCGATTCACGAAAAGCAAGATGGGGTTGATACGCTGGAGGCAGATTAACACACTTGGCTGACTGTTCAGGATCGCGAGGATATTGATGACAGCGCCGCGTATGCCCGCCAGCTTCGCACACGTTAATTCCACGTCACTACAATTATATGTCATTCTGGAAGAATCTTGTGAAGTTTGAAGCCAGGCTGAATTTTCGCCAGAGGTTTTCAGAAAATGACAAAGATGGAGTTGATACCATTGTCCAACCTTACGAAAAAGCCGCAAACCCTGAGTTCGATCCTCGTTTTCATTGATATCTTGGTGAGGATGATTTTCCAAAAATTTTTCGAGCCCGCTTGCTAGCGCGCGCTCTGCAACTGCAAAAGAAAAGAATCAAAAAAGAAAAAGAACCAAATGATCGATTATCCGCCCCGCACCACACGGACGAAGCTGAGGTAGTCGTCAACATGGTGGCGGTTGCAATGCCCATCGCTGAAATGGACCACCCACGCCGCGCTTTCGTCATGGTGATCAGATGTCCAAATCCACTGTTGTTTGTGATCAAACACGCGATCAAGATAGAGTTCGCCGTGTTTTTTCGACTCCATTAGCGACATCGCTTCTTCCAACGTGGGCAAGCGCCAATCGTCGTATCCTGCAAAACGCTTCTCATTCAATCCGCGCACGTACTGTTCTGCCTCTTTAAAAACCATCGTGCCATCCGAGCCGGACTGCTGCCAAAGCAGGCCGGTGGTTTTATCCAGCACGAGTTTCTTGCCCTCCCGCTCCAGCGGCTCATATTGATGCACCACACCCTTACCATTTTTATTCTCATAGGCGTCAAAAAAATTCTTCTCGCCCAGCATCTTTTTGACTTGCTCGCTGGAAAGGTTGTCAGTCGGCTGCGACCGTAGTATCAATTTGGGCGAAGACTTTGGCAATGGCGCAGGCTGCAAGCGCGCCAGCTCTTGTTGCAGTTTTTGATGCTCGCGCTGCAGTTGTTGCCATTGCGTCTTGGGCACAGCAGCGGCCAGCAGTGCGTCTTTTATTCGTAATTCCCCCAACAACTTCTCGCGTTCGCTTTTAGCAATGAACGCGTCAAACGGCTTGAAATCCTGCACGGGATTGCTCGGGTTGCGGCCCCAGTCGTCGAAGCTTTGCAGCGATTCCACGATTTGCGCTTGCAATTGCAGCAGGCCTTTGACCGATTGTTGATAAATAATGCAGCGGTAATTGCGGATGTCGAACGGCAGCTCTTGCGCGTTTTGCGCGATCATGATCGTCTTGTTGTCCAGCGCATGCGCCACGCCCATCTCATAAAACACATTGGGGTTCTTATCGGTGATCTCGGCAATCACCACGTCACAAACAAAAAGCTGCTCGATGATTTTGCGGTTGATATTGAAATGCCCCTTCAACTGATCCACCCGCACCGCCGTAAAGCCCGCGGTTTTGCACGCCGGCGCAATGCCGTATTCAAACACTTCCCAGCGCTGCTCGCTGAAGGGCATGATCACAAAACAAGTCTTCTCATTTTTCACATTCGCCATGTTTACCCCTGAGGATACTCGATAATCAATTCCGGCAGACGTTCTTTGGTTGTGGGATTTTATCAGAGAGCCCGGGGCAGCGCGGTATCGCCGAGGCGAGAATCAAGACATCGTGGCGTTCTTGCGCTGCTTCCCAACGCCGGCTTTGCTCGAGTTGATCCATAAATGCATAAAACGATATTTGCCTATTGGAATTTGACAATCAAAATCGGTAATGCCGGTTCGTTCTGCCACGGTTCGGCCGTGGCATCTACTGTGGTCAAGCCACGGCCAAGCCGTGGCTGAACATTACTGAACTTGAATGTAAACTTCATCAAGGTGGCAAAAGATAGAGTGTCAATTCGCGAAAAGCAAGGTACGGCTTGGGCTTTCAGCCACGAAAATGGTTTTGATTGAAGGCGATTTTCCAAAAAATTTCGAGGCCCTCGCACTGCAACAGCCCCAAAATGATCAAAAAAGACAAATGATCGTTTTCCCGCCCCGCACACCACACGGACGTAGTAGTTGTTGTTCTCAACATGGTTGTTGTTGCAATTGCCATCGTTGAAGTTGACCACCCACGCCGTGCCTGGCCCCGGCACTTGCGGCTTACGTAGTCCCCGCTCCTTGTGGGCGGTTGTGGCGTCATGAACATCGCTGTTCAAGAGCGCCCCGCAAGGGGCATATGTGTCAAACTAAGGGTTTTGGAGAAAACAAAAACCCCGAAGGGGCGGCATGTGAAAGCTTGGGGCAACGCCCCAAGATAAAGTCTAACTCAAACTCGGAGCGCCAACGGCGCGAAATAGAATGGGCCAGGCCGCATACGTAATTCCATTTCGCCCTTTCAGGGCTAAAATTTTGACAAATTCTTTCTTTCCAGGGCGTTGCCCTTTGCTATCACATTTGTCCCCGTTGGGGACTGGCGCTTTTCGTTACCTTGACCTCTATGCCCGCAAGGGGGCGGGGCTACCAGGCCCGCGTCCAATCCATCCCCGCCGCAGCGGAGTAGGATTGCCGGTTGACTTATGCCTCGCTCAAATTTTTGCGAGGCGGCCGGGGTGCACAATCATCTGTCGGCGCGCTCCGCCTGCTCACGGTCGTGAACAGCGGATTCCGGCCGTCCGCCTTTTTGCAGCGTTGTTCTCAGCCAGCCTTCGTTCTGCCGGCAAATATCCACCACCTGATTGATGCACTGTTCGAATGCATTGAAATTGGCAAAAGCCTTTAAATCCTTGCACAGCCGCACAGTGATCTTCAAATCTTCGAGCCGCTCGCGGTTTTGCTGCAGCAACGGCGCCCGTTCTTCCGAGTTGTTGGCGGCGCGGATGAGGCGCAGCACTTCGCGGCTCAAATTACGGAGCTCCGTGCCGAGGGTATATTTGTGGTAGCGGCTGAAGCTGCGCACCACGGTTTCGATGTACACCGTGAGATCGTACGCCTTTTTGTAAATGGGGAGATGCTCGTATTGCGCCATGGCAGTTCTCCTAAAAAAAATTTTTCTAACCGCTTGCTAGCGCACGCTCTGCAACAGCAAAAGAAAAGAATCAAAAAAGAAAAAGGGTCAAATAACCGATTATCCGCCCCGCACCACACGGACGTAGTAGTCGTAGCCAACAGGGTTGAAGTTGCAGTTACCGACGTCGAAAAGGACCACCCACGCCGCGCCTTCGCTATGGTGATCAGATGTCCAAATCCAGCGTTGCTTGTGATCAAACACGCGATCAAGATATAACTCGCCGTGTTTCTTCGACTCCATCAAGGACATTGCTTCTTCTAATGTCGGCAAGCGCCAATCGTTACAGCCCGCGAAGCGCTGCTGGTTCAACTTCAGAACGTACTCTTGAGCAGCTTTGTAAGTCATAGAATTTCCCGAGCCAGATTGTTGCCACATTAGACAAGTGGCAGAATCAATAACCACTTCGTTGTTGTGATACTTTACGTAATGATGAACGAGCCCTTTGCCATTCTTGTTTTTGTTCGTATCAAAAAAGCCTTGCTACTTTAGCATGAGATTGACTTCATCCCCAGATAATTTCGCCAGAGCCTTTGAGCGTAAACTTCGCACAAATCCGCTCAAATCAGCAACGCTGGCGTCAAAAGGAACTGGCTTATTTGAAGCAAGATGGTCTTGGATCATTTCTAAAAGGAATTTCTTCATCTGATCCGTCCATTCCAACCCGCAACAATCTTTCTCGCCGGCGGTGAATCGCTTCACAAACAAATATCCCATAATCGAGCGATGCGCGAATTTGAAATTGCCCACAGCGTCACGATTGAGCAGTGAGCGGCCGGAAACATGCCAGTCGGCCAGCGGGATATTCCACAATTTCGCCAATCCTGCCAGTTCTGCGTGCGGAATGCGTTCAGCGCCGCGGCGCTTGCGATTGACATAGAGATCAACTGCCAGACGTTCGGAAAACTGGTGCAACAGTTCTTTTTTCAAACCCGGAACAATGCCCTCTTCACGCACCAGCCAGGCTTCTACCATGTCTTCATAAAGCTCAAAGGAGTATTTGATCTCGCGGTTGGCGCGCACCAGATCATCGATGTGGCTGAGCAGCATGGGCCGCACACTCAAATTTGGAATCTTTTGCACCATGTCTTGCGCGAGCCTGCGGCGGCGTTGCGCAAAGGGATAGCGCCGTTTGAGATAGGCCTGCACTTGTTCATCGGTAAACGGCGAGAGGTAAAGCTTGTGAAAAACATATTGCGCCTTTTCGCCGGCAGCCTTGGGCCCAATCTTCACAATGCCGGTTTCGCTGGGGATTTCTTCTTCTTTCGGAAAAAACTGCGTGCGACAAGTGATCAACACGCGGCTAAAATCACGCGTGAGCGCCAAGATATCGCGCAAGCGCGCCACGTGATCGACGATGGCAAGCGTGTCTTCATCCAGCGCGTCGAGAAACAGCACGGTGTTGTTTTTGTTTGCAATCTCTTTGATGCGAGCGTCGGCGTCAGGAATGCCGAGCGGGACAAGGGCCAGATCAAATTTTTTGCGGCGCTGGCGCAGGTGACGCGCATAATAATTGAGCAAGAACGAAGTTTTGCCCATGCCGGAGTCGGCCAGCAGGATCAAGTAGCGATATTCGGTGGGGTGATGCAAGGCAACATTGACGACTTTGAAAAGATTGTCTTTGGGGTTGAACGCCAGATTACGCGGTTCCTCCGCGCCGG